>NZ_JARAML010000021.1:0-90528 GCF_028807375.1 Marinovum sp. PR37
GGCTCCGGTCGCGGTTGGATGAAAGTTCCGTGGCAGGTCATGATCCACATGCTTGCCGTCGCTCTGAATTTGAAACTCGATCTTGGATCGATAACGGATTTGGCGTGGCAACGAGAAACCTTGCTTGAGATTCTGATCCGGGTCTTTTGTGACAAACTCACCGAGGCCGTCCGGAAAGGAATGCCACGCCGCTATGTCGAGCAAGAGGACGATCTTTCTGCCTTGCGCGGCAGACTGGACGTAGCACGTCAGTTTACCCGACACGCAGTAAATCCGTCCCGTCTCGCATGCCAATTTGATGTCTTATCGGAAGACACGTCGTTGAACCGGATCATGAAAGCCGCCGTGTTGCACCTCTCCCGGATGTCTCGGAGTTCGGGAAATCAACAGCGGCTACGAGAACTGGCTTTTGTGTATGCGGACATCGCGGATATTTCGCCCTCGGCATTGCGGTGGGGTGACGTGGTGATTGACCGCACCAATCGTCGGTGGCGGGAGCTTCTGAGCATGGCCTGTCTCTTCCTGGAGGGCCGATATCAGACGACGACTGGTGGCGCGGGTGAGGGAACAGCGCTGCTTTTTGAGATGAACACACTGTTCGAGGAATATGTCGGGCGTCTGATTTCTCGGGCACTGGCTGGAACGGACCTGACGGTTTCCCTTCAGGGCGGGCGTCTGTTCTGCCTTTTCGCAGATTCGACCGAACGAGGGCTTTTCCAGACTAAGCCAGATATCCTGATCCGTCGTGCTGGCACCGTAACTCATGTGATTGACACCAAGTGGAAGAGGATCTCCTCCCGGATCGACGATCCAAAACAGGGCGTCACACAAAGCGATGTCTACCAAATGATGGCCTATGCGCAGCTTTACAGCGCGCCGCGCCTTACGCTTCTGTATCCGCACCATCCGGGGCTGGGAGCAACAGAGCTTGTTCACGCTCGACATCGAATAACCGGCCACGAGACAATCTTGGAGACCGCAAGCATTGATGTGGCAAATGGTGGAAGCGTTTTAGACCGACTGCAAAGTCTACTTCTACCGGATGAGCCTGTGTCCGAGCTTTTGATGTAGAAAACCGGCAGGTGTTCTCAGTGCCCAACATGGTATAGAAGGTTCGACAGCAGTCGCATTCCCTCCGCCACCCCCCATATCCCCAGCTCCCCGCACAAGACCCGGGGACAGGGCCAGATTTTTCTTCACTCGGACCCTTGGCTCTGCGACACAGGCGGCTCCAGAAACAGCCGGGGGCAGACCATGCGCCGTACCACTCATTCCGTTTTCCTCTCGCTCCTTCTGCTCGCCGCATGTGGCAGCGTCACGGGCACGCCGACCACGGTGGATCGGGTCGATGAGGGCGAGTTTCTGAAGCTGCGGGCCGGACCGGGCCTGGGGTTTCGGGTGATCCTGGGGCTGCCCGATGGCACGCAGCTGCGGCAAAAGGATTGTGTGACCGAGCTGGGCCAGCTCTGGTGCCGGGTGGCCCTGGCGGATGCGCCCGGTGTCACCGGCTATGTCGCGGCGGACTACCTCATCGGCCGCTGAGCGCGCCCTGACCCCATATGAAAGGGCCGCGTGGCTGATTGCCGCGCGGCCCTTTCTTTGTCGTCAGGCGGTGGCGGGCAGGGCGGCCTGGGCCCGGCGCGCCGTGCGTTTGAAGAACAGGTAGTAGAGCACCGGGGCCGCGATCAGGGTCAGCACCGAGGCAAAGGCCAGACCGCCCATGATCGTCGCCGCCATCGACTGAAAGAAGGCGTCCGACAGCAACGGCAACATGCCGAGGATCGTGGTCGCCGCCGCCAGGAACACCGGCCGCAGACGCGAGGTCGAGGCACTGACGATGGCCTCTTCCAGCGGCATGTCGGGGTTGGCCTCGCGGGTCAGGTCGATCTCTTCGACCAGCACGATGCCGTTCTTGATCAGCATCCCCGAGAGCGACAAGAGGCCCAGCAACGCGGTGAAGGTAAAGGGCAGGCCGGCGCCCAGCAGGGCCAGGCTGACACCGTTGACCGACATCGGCACCAGCAGCCAGATGATGACCGGCTGGCGCAGAGCGTTGAAGAGCAGCACTGAAATCAGCACCATCACGATCAGGCTGAGCGGCAATTGCCCGCCGAGCGAGGCCTGGGCATCGGTCGAGCTTTCGTATTCGCCGCCCCAGGCCATGGTGTAGCCTTCGGGGATCGTCATCTCTTCGATGGTGCCGCGTACCTCGGCCAGCACCTCGGTGGCGGTCATGCCGCGCGGAATGTCGGCGCCGACAGTGATCACATTGGCCCGGTCGCGGCGATGCACCAGCGTGTCCTGCGGTTCGAAGCGGAAGCCGTCGATCATCTGCGCCATCGGCACCAGGCCGCCGCCGCTGTCGGAGTAGATCACGTGATCGACCAGGGAAAGATCGGCATCGGGTGCGGCGCGCAGCACGATGGGGATCTGCCGGTCGCCTTCGCGGAACACCCCGGCGGTGGTGCCTTCGGTGGCGAATTGCAGGGTTTCGGTGATCTGCGTGCGCGAGATGCCGGCCTCCTGGGCGCGGTCCTCGGCATAGATCGGCCGCAGAACCAGTTCCTTTTCGCGCCAGTCGTTGCGCAGCGAGACCACGTTGTCGGAGGCCGCCGCCATCCGCGCCATCGCCTCGTCGGCGAGATCGCGCAGCACCTCGGGGTTGCTGCCCGAGAAGCGGACCTCGATCGGGGCGCCGCCGCCGGGGCCAAAGGCCAACCGCTTGACGCGGAACTCGCCTTGCGGCACCGCCTCGAGCGCGAATTCCTCGAGCGCGTTCATCTCGTCCTCGATCACCGCAAGCGACGAGGTGCGCACGATCAAATGGCCATAGCTCGGGTTCGGGTCTTCGCTTTCGTAGGTCAGCATGAACCGCGAGGCGCCCATCCCGGCATAGGCGGTAAAGGCCACCACCTCGTCGCGCCCGGCCAGCCAGTCCTCGAGCACCGTCAGATCCTCCGAGGTCTGGTGGATCGACGCACCCTGCGGCAGCTTGTAGTTGACGAAATAGAGCGGCGTGTTGCTGTCGGGGAAGAATTGCTGCTTGATCTGGCCGAAGAGGCCATAACAGATAACGGTCACCCCGATCAGCCCCACGATCACCAGCCAGCGCAGGCGCAGGCTGATCCTCAGCAGGCCGGCATAGCCACGGAACAGAAAGCCGTCATAGCCGTCGGCGTCCCCCGTGGTGCCCTGGCGGAAGAAGTAATGGCCCAGCAGCGGCGTGGCGGTGATGGCCAGCACCCAGGACAACAACAGCGAAATCGCGATCACCGCAAAGAGCGAGAACAGGAATTCACCGGTGGCATCCGGGCTGAGACCGATGCCGGCAAAAGCCATGATGCCGATGATGGTGGCGCCAAGCAGCGGGATCTGCGTCTTGCTGGCCGCCTCCGTCGCGGCCTCGCGCGAGGTCTGGCCGCGCCTCATGTTGATCTGCATGCCCTCGGCGACCACGATGGCATTGTCCACCAGCATGCCCATGGCGATGATCAGCGCGCCGAGCGAGATGCGCTCCATCTCGATCGAGCCCAGCGCCATGAAAAAGAGCGTGCCCACCACCGTGAGCAGCAGGGTCGCCCCCACCACCACCGCAGCGCGCCAGCCCATAGAGACGGCGAGCACCACGATCACGATGCTGACCGACATGGCGAGGTTGACGAGAAAGGCGTTCGACGCCTCTTCGACAACCACATGTTGCTGATAGATCGGCGCGATCGTGACACCGACCGGGATTGCCGTCTTCAGCGTTTCGATCTTGGCATCGACCGCTTTGCCGACCTCGACGATGTTCTCGGTCGACAGGCCGGCAACGCCGAGGCTGAAGGCCTCGACGCCATTGTGGCGCAGGATCAGATCGGGATTGGCCTCGCGGTCACGGTAGACATCGGCGAAATCGGCCAGGTTCACCACCTGTCCGCCGACCCCCACCGAGAGCGCGGCAATCGCCGACACGGTGTCGGACCCCGCCGGCCGCTGCACCAGCGTCCGGCCGTTTTCATTCTGGATCGAGCCACCGTCGACGATCTCGTCGGCGGTGGCGATCGCGGCCTGCATGATGCCCGGCGAGATGCCGAGCGAATTGGTCAGGGCGAGGTCCGGCTCGACATAGATGCGTTCGTTCGGCTGGCCCGAGATCACCGCATCGGCCACGCCATCGACCGACAGCACCTCGCGGCGCAGGAAATCGGCCAGGTCGTTGACTTCGCTGTCCGAGAAACCGGGCGCGGTGACGGCGTAATAAAGCCCGTAGACATCGCCGAAACTGTCGTTGATGAACGGCTCGGTGGTGCCAGAGGGCAGGGCGGCCTCGCCCACGCGGTTGCGCAGCTTGGTCCAGATCGCCGGCAGCTCGGTGCCATCATAGGTGTCCTGCATCTCGACCGTGATCCAGGACAGGCCGGGCTGGTTCATGGTCTCGATGCGCTTGACCTCGCCCATCTTCTGGATCGCGGATTCGATCGGTTCGGAGACCTCGGTCGCCACTTCCTGGGCGGTGGCGCCGGGGTATTGCGTGACCACGACGGCCATCTTGATGGTAAAGGCCGGGTCTTCCAGCCGGCCGAGCGAGGAAAAGCCCCAGATGCCGCCCAGAAGGCAGGTCAGGATCACGATCCAGGTGTAGATCGGGCGGTTGATCGAAAAGCGCGCAATGTCCATCGTCGGGGCCTTCAGTTGCCGAAGCCGGTAAAGCGGCGCACGTCTTCGCCGTCGGTGAGGGTCGAGGCGCCGACAACGACGTATTCCTGTCCGGCTTCGAGGCCCGCGATCACCTCGACCTTGCCTCTTTCGGTCGGCCTGATCTCGACCGGGGTGCGGGTCACCGTGCCCTCGCGCCCGCCGGTGGGCGTGAAGATCATCAGGTAGGTCGCGCCATCATTGCCGGTGACAATCGCCGAAGCCGGCACTTCGATGCGGCTGTCGCCGGTGTCCAGCGTGGCCGTCACCTTGGCCGAGGAGCCGGGCAGGACGGTCAGATCCTTGGGCGGAAACATTCCCAGAGTGATCGAATAGGTCTGGCCGACCGATGCCGTCTCGGCGTTGAATTCCCGCAGCTCCACCGGATAGGTCCTGGGGCTGGCCGGGAACTGCGCGAGAATCTCCAGATCGGGTTTCTGGCCGGCCTGATGGAAAAGCACCTCGGGCACGTCGATCTCGATCCGAAGCTCGGACATGTCGTGCAGGCGCACCACCGGCGTTCCGGCGTTGATGGTGGAGTAATTCGGCACCAGCCGCGACGCCACCAGCGCATCGAAAGGCGCAAAGAGCGTTGCCTTGTCAAGCGCGCGTTCGGCATTGCGCAGGGCAACGCGGGTCAGTTCGACATCGGTTTCGGCGTCCTGCACCGCGGTCTGGCTGACCGCGCTGCCCTGAAGCTGGCGATAGCGGTCAACCGTGCGCACCGCCTGTTCACTGCGCGCACGCGCCTCTTCGAGCGAGAGCTCGAAAGGCTCCTGATCGAGCCTGGCGACAAGCCCGGTGCGGGGCACGATGGCGCCTTCCTCGACCGGAAACTCGACGATCTGGCCAGAGACCTGGAAAGCCAGGTCGACGGTTTCGCGCGCCACCACATGGCCAAAGAACACGCGGCTCAGCCCGCCGGCCGTGCTCTTCGCCGTTTCGAGTTTGACGATCGGCGCCTCGGCCATCGCGGCCTGCGGCAGGACTGCTGCGGCTGAGAGAACCAATGCGAGCATGCGGACCAGTTGACGTTTCACCTGTGCCAATTCCTTGATCTGATATTCGGAGATGCCGTTTTGCTGCGCTGCAACATCGGCACGGGTCGCTTACCTATGGGCGTTGCCAGATGATGTCTTGACATTAGAGGACAAAAATTTGTCATTTGAGGACATGACCCATGTGATCCGCGCCGCCGCGCTCAAAGGTTATCAGGAGGTGATGCGCGATTGCGGGGTTCCGGCGCGCCCCTTGCTGGCAGACCACGGGCTGAGCCCCGAGGACCTGGCGGATGACGATGCGCTGTTGCCGATGGAGGCGGTCTGCGGATTGCTCGAGGCCTCGAGCCTGGCGGCGCAATGCCCCGACCTCGGGCTGCGCATCGCGCGGCATCAGGATCTGGCGGTGCTGGGCATTCTGGGCCTCGCCATCCAGACCGCCGCCACCCCGGCGGAGGCCTCCAAGATCATCTCGCGCTTCATATTTCTTCAGGGCACCGCGCTTCGGATGCGGGCCGAGGTGCCGGGACGGCTGGTGCCCGATACCGTGGCCATGGTGCTCGAGATCGACGGCATCGCCCCGAACCGGCAGCGGCAGATCATCGAGTTGATCCTCGGCATGGGGTTTCAGGTCGGCCGGATGCGCGATCCCTGGGCCCACAAGGTGCGGGCTGTATCGCTGCCGCATGGGCTAGGCACCGCCGGCGAGCCGCATCGCAGGTTCTTCGGCGTGCCGGTGCATGAAAACCAGACATCCGCGGCGCTGCACATGGATGCGCGCGACTGGCATGTGCCGGACCCCAACAGCCATCCGCGGTTTCAGCGCCTGATGGAGGATCACCTGGAGCGCAATTTTCCGGTCCCGGCACAGCGGCTCAGCGACCGGGTGCGTGCCGCGCTGCGGCCGCTGATCGGCACGCCGCAGGCCAATCGCGCCGATATCGCGCATATGCTGGCAATCGAACCGCGGACATTGCACCGGCAGTTGCGGGCCGAGGGCACCAGCTTTCAGGAGATCAAGGACAGCGCGCGCCGCGATCTGGCGCTGAAACATCTGACCGAGACAGCTGTGACGCTGGATCAACTGGCTGGCATGCTTGGTTTTCCGGAACAATCGGCGCTCTCGCGGGCCTGCCGCCGGTGGTTCGGCACCCCGCCCGGGGCGCTGCGCCGGGCCCGGCGGGCGGATACGGATACTGCGGTGCGGCGTTAGCGCTGCAAGAAATTATCGAGCGGCCGGCATGGCTTAGCCGCCAAACTGCCCCCGCGACGTAATGCCAAGTCGGGCCTTGTCATTTTGCCAAAGGTGTCAAAGACTGGCGCCATGTCGAAAACGACAATCACACAAAAGACAGGGAAAACCAATGAAGACGACATTCGCTTTGTCAGTGATCGGTGCGCTGTTGGCCACCACAGCGTCACTGAGTGCCGAAACCCTTCGCTGGGCGCGCGCCGGTGACGCGCTGACGCTTGATCCGCATGCCCAGAACGAGGGCCCGACCCACACCATCCGCCACCAGATGTACGAGCCGCTGATCATCCGCGACGTGACCGGCGAATTCGAGGCCGCGCTGGCCACCGACTGGGCGCCGAAGGAAGACGACCCGAACGTCTGGGTCTTCAACCTGCGCCAAGGCGTGAAATTCCACGATGGCGCCGATTTCACCGCCGAGGA
Source organism: Marinovum sp. PR37 (assembly GCF_028807375.1). Lineage (NCBI taxonomy): Bacteria > Pseudomonadati > Pseudomonadota > Alphaproteobacteria > Rhodobacterales > Roseobacteraceae > Marinovum > Marinovum sp. PR37. Next base: position 7,351 of record NZ_JARAML010000021.1, read on the forward strand.
CGTGGTGTTCAGCTTCGAGCGCGCCAAACAACCGAACTCGGACATGAAAGAGCTTATCGGCTCGATCACCGAGGTCCGCGCGGTCGACGATTACACCATCGAGATGGTCACCGACGGCCCGAACCCGATCCTGCCGTCGAATCTCACCAACCTGTTCATCCTTGACAAGGGCTGGGCCGAGGCCAACGACACCGTCAACGTGCAGGATTTCGAAGGCGGCGAGATCACCTATGCCACCACCAATGCCAACGGCACCGGACCCTACAAGCTGGTCAGCCGCGAACCCGACGTCAAGACGGTGATGGAGATCAACGAGGAGTATTGGGGCCGCGACCAGTTCCCGATGGAAGTGACCGAGATCGTCTATACCCCGATCCAGAACGCGGCCACCCGGGTGGCCGCCATGCTCTCGGGCGAGGTCGATTTCCTTCAGGACATGCCGGTGCAGGATCTCGAGCGGGTCAATAATGCCGACGGTCTGACCGTCAAGAAAGCGCCGCAGAACCGGGTGATCTTTTTCGGCATGAACCAGGGCGCCGATGACATCGAGGCCGACAATGTCGAGGGCAAGAACCCGCTCGCCGATGTGCGCGTGCGCAAGGCGATGTCGATGGCGATCAACCGCGATGCGATCCAGCAGGTGGTGATGCGTGGCCAGTCGATCCCGGCCGGCATGATCGCGCCGCCCTTTGTCAACGGCTGGACCGAGGCGATGGACGCCGAAAGCGCCACCGACATCGAAGGCGCCAAGGCGCTGATGGAAGAGGCCGGCTACGGCGACGGTTTCTCGATCCGTCTCGACTGCCCGAACGACCGCTACATCAACGATGAAGCGATCTGTCAGGCGGCCGTCGGCATGCTGGGCCAGATCGGTGTGACCGTGAACCTCGACGCCAAGCCCAAGGCGCAGCACTTCCCGCTGATCACCGACAGCAAGACCGATTTCTACATGCTGGGCTGGGGCGTGCCGACCTACGATTCCGAGTATATCTTCAACTTCCTTGTGCACGGCCGCGAATCCGACATCGGCACTTGGAACGGCACCGGTTTCGACAATGACGAGCTGGATGCCAAGATCGAGTCGCTGGCCTCGAACACCGATCTCGAAGCCCGCAACCAGGACATCGCCGATATCTGGCGGGTGGTGCAGGATGAACAGCTCTACATCCCGATCCACCACCAGGTGCTGAACTGGGGCATGGCCGAAAACGTCGGCATCGAAGTCGACCCGGAAGATCAGCCGAAGGTGAAATATTTCACCATGAACTGAGGCAATCTTCAGGGCTGAAAAAGAGAGGCGGTCCTGTAAGGGGCCGCCTCTTTGCGGCGATCGGCCCGCGCGTCGGCGCCCTCGCCGCATCGGTCAAAGAGATTGACCGGTGCTGCTGTAGATCGCGGCGACAGGACGAAATTTGTTGAGATTCTATTCTGCTACTTGCAGACTTCCAGTACGACAATCAATCGGGGGGACAACGACTTATGAATGCGCGTGCAAAAGCATCGTCAAAGGCGCCCAGAAAAAGAACCAAGAGAGCGACGACATCGTCGTCGAGTACCGCTCAGGTTGAAGAGAGGCAGATCACGCCCACCTCTATCAAGGGGCAGGCCCGCCCGAAGACCAGTCAGGAAAAAGGCTGGAGGACTGTCCTGAACCGGGCAAAGACCCTTGTGAAAAACCGCCCCGATGACCACCTGAGTTCCCTGCTGGCAAACCTGCGCGAACTCAGGATCGACCGGCGCGAACCGAGCCGCTTCTATCAGACGCGCGAAATCGTCCGCCCGCTTGGCGAGAAGATCATGCAGCGCGCGGGGCTCGAGCTTTCCGACACCTTTTACAGCCCGCAGGTTGCGGCCAACGAGTATACCGTCAGCGCCGGGAGCCCGATACGGTATCTAGGGGATCTCATTCGCCCGGACACCACGGCGATCATGGAGCTTGGCAGCGGATGGTCGTCGAACGTGTTCCAGCTTTATCTTCTGCACGGCGCGACACGGTCGCGCAAAAAGGTCTATTACGGCGGCGAATACACCAAGAGCGGCATGATCGCCGCCAGATATCTGGCCAGTCGCGAACCGGCGTTGAAATACCGCTCGTTTTACTTCGATTATCGCAATCCCAATATCTCGTTCCTGTCCAAGACGAAGGGGCACATTCTTCTGTTCACCTCGCATTCGATCGAACAGGTCGACCAGATCAACCCGGAACTCTTCGAACAGCTGCGGCAGATGAAGAACCCGACGACGGTGGTGCACTTCGAGCCGGTCGGCTGGCAACGCAATGAGGAGCTTCTCAGGCGCCGCGAGGCGCAGGACGACGCCTTCTTCGAAGCGATCGGACGCCGAGCCGCCGACGGCGCGCTGAATACGGTGGATGAGAACGCCGCATGGTGGTCGTGGCGGCAGGAATACAACAAGAACCTCATTCCGATCCTGTCTGACCTCGAGCGGCGTAATATCATCACCATGAAGAAGACCGCCTTCAACTTCGGCGGCACCGCCAATGTGCTGAACCCGAGCACCTTGCTGCATTACGAATTCGTGCGCTGACGGCGCTCTGACCGGGTGGCCCGCGGCCGGTCGGTCCTGTGCGCCTGCGATTGTCCAGCGACCCCGCGCCTGAGGGCGCAGGGTCGATTCTTTGCGGCAGTGGGCTTTCCGGGCCGGCACCGCGAAGAAATCCGGCAGGTATTCGAGGCGCTCCTCTGACGCTCGGCACGCATTGCCCCGGTCGAGCCTGTGCGCTGGCGGCAGCATGTCCGGTTTTTCAGCGCCTTGGCTTGTGAATGGACGCGGCGCGCGACTGTGCTACCCTTGGCCAAATCCAACAGGGGAGACCACGATGCTACGATTGACAAGCGCCCTTGCTCTGGGCGCGGCCCTTGCCGCGCCCGCGGCGGCCGAAGAATTCAAATGGGCGGTGACCACCGATCCCCAGACGATGGACCCCCATGCGGTCAATTCGACGCCGGTGCTGGGCTTTCTCAACAATACCTACGAAGGGCTGGTGCGCCGGGGCAAGGACATGTCGGTGGAGCCGGCGCTCGCCACGGGATGGGAGCCGATCGGCGAAGGCGAGGGCTGGCGCTTTACCCTGCGCGAAGGCGTGACCTTCCACGACGGCAGCAGCTTTGACGCCGAGGATGTGCTGTTTTCCTACCAGCGAGCCTCGAGCCCGGAGTCGGACACCGCGAGCTGGTTCGCGCCGGTGTCGGAGGTCAAGGTGATCGACGCCTACACCGTCGATTTCATGACCACCGCACCCAACCCGTTGTTTCCCTCGTCGATCGCCAACTGGATGATCATGGACAGCGGCTGGGCCGAGGCCAACAATGCCACCCGTCCCGACAAGGAGGCCGGCAATCACGCCACGCTCAACGCCAATGGCACCGGTGCTTTCAAGGTTACCACACGCGAGCCCGGGCTGCGCACCGTGCTCGAACCCTTCGAGGGCTGGTGGGGCGAGGCCGAGCACAACATCACCCGCGCCGAGCTGACGCCGATCCAGAACCCGGCGACGGCGCTGGCGGCGCTGCTTTCGGGCGACGTGGATTTCATCAACCCCGTGCCGATCCAGGATGTGGCGCGGTTGGCCTCGAACCCCGACGTGAAGGTGGTGCAGGGGATCGAGGCGCGGGTCATCATGCTGGGCTTTCCGCATGAGGCGGAGGCGCTGAAATTCTCGTCCGACATCGACGGCGAAAACCCCTTTGCCGATGTCCGCGTGCGCCAGGCCGTGGCGCATGCGATCAATGTTCCGGCGATCCTTCAGACCATCATGCGCGGCAATGCCGAACCAGTGAACCAGCTGGTCAGCGCGGCCATGAGCGGCTATTCCGAGGCGCTTGGCGCGGCCCCGGCCTATGACCCCGAGAAGGCGCGCGCGCTGCTGGCCGAAGCGGGGTATGCCGACGGGTTCTCCTTTGGCCTGAAATGCCCCAACAACCGCTATCTCAACGACGAGGCGGTCTGTCAGGCGGTGACCGGGATGCTGGCGCAGGTCGGCATCGATGCGACTCTGGAGGCAATGCCGGTCAACAACTACTGGCCCGAGCTCAGGGCCGACAATTTCGACATGTATCTGCTGGGCTGGTCGCCCGGCACCTTCGACGCCGAACACCCGATCCGCTTTCTTGTCGCCACCCCGAACGAGGAAAAGAAGCTGGGAAGCTGGAACTTCGGCGGCTTTTCCAACGCGCGCATCGACACGCTGCTGCCGATGATCCAGTCCGAGATCGATCCGGCCGAGCGTCAGGCGATGCTTGACGAGGTGGCGCAGATCATGGCGGACGAGCAGGCTTACGTGCCGCTTTATGTGCAGCCGCTGGTCTGGGGCACACGGGCAAATATCGAGCTGACCCAGCGGCCCGACAATTTCTTCATCCTGCGCTGGGTGACAGTGAACTGAGACATGTCGGGGCCGGCAGAGGATGCCGGCCCCGTCGGCGGCCCGCGGCCCCCGGCTGACGCGGGGCCGCGCCGGGCCCTTGGGCCCGATTTGCCTTGAGTGTCGGGGGTGTAAAGCCCTTGAACGGCACGTCACCCGAACGCTTTTGCCCTTGACCCGAAAAACCCGCCGTTATCTCTTGGCGGGCATGCTTGCTTTCATCATCCGCCGTGTCGGCCAATCCCTGCTTGTCCTGCTGATCGTGGGGCTTGTCGCCTTTTCGATGTTCAATTTCGTGGGTGACCCGATCGACAACATGCTCGGTCAGGAACGCACCGCCGAAGATATCGCGCGCTTGCGCGAGCAGCTCGGCCTCGACCGGTCGTTCTTCGTGCAATACTTCCGCTTCCTGCAAGAGGCGCTTCAGGGCAACTTCGGCGTCAGCTATCGTCAGGGTCGTCCGGTGACCGACATCCTGCTGGAACGCGCGCCGGCGACGCTGGAGCTGGCGGCGGTCTCGGGGGTGCTGGCCATCCTCTTCGGCATCGCGCTTGGCGTGTTCACCGCGATCCGCCGCGATGGCATCTGGGCGCATGCGATCATGTCGGCCTCGTTGATCGGCGTCTCGCTGCCGACCTTCCTGATCGGCATCCTGCTGATCTATGTCTTCTCGGTCGAACTCGGCTGGCTGCCCAGTTTCGGGCGCGGCGATGTGGTGACCGTCGGCGGCTGGAAGACCGGCTTTCTGACCGAAAGCGGCCTCAAGGCACTGATCCTGCCGTCGATCACCCTGGGGCTCTATCAGATGACGCTGATCATGCGGCTGGTACGCTCGGAAATGCTCGAGGTGCTGCGGCAGGATTACATCCGTTTCGCCCGCGCGCGCGGGCTCAGGGACCGGGCGGTGAACTTCCGCCACGCGCTGAAAAACACCATGGTGCCGGTGATCACCGTGATCGGGCTTCAGCTTGGCGCGATCATCGCCTTTGCCATCATCACCGAGACGGTGTTCCAGTGGCCGGGCGTCGGCCTGCTGTTCATCAACGCGATCCAGTTCGTCGACATCCCGGTGATGGCGGCCTACCTGATGCTGATCTCGGTGATGTTCGTGGGGATCAACCTGGCCGTGGACATCCTTTATTTCTTCATTGATCCGCGCCTGCGCGCGGACCGCTCGGGAGGCCACTGATGACCGATATCCCCGTTGCGCCGCCGCCGAAATCGCGGCTTCGTCTGGCGCTGGAAAGCGATGTCTTCTACACCTTCCGTCGCTCGCCGGTTGCGGTGATCTCGGCGCTGGTGGTGCTGGTGCTGCTGGTCTCGGCGATCTTCGCGCCCTGGATCGCCTCGACCAATCCCTTCGATCCGGCCTCGCTCAATCTGATGAACGGTTTCACCCCGCCGCTGGAGCCCAATGCCTTTACCGGCGACAGCTTCCTGCTGGGCACCGACGATCAGGGCCGCGACGTGTTTTCCACCATCCTCTACGGCATGCGCATCTCGCTTTTTGTCGGGGTGGCGGCGGTGGCCTTTGCCATGGTGCTGGGCATCACGCTGGGGCTGATTTCGGGTTATGTTGGTGGCTGGGTCGAAACCATCATCATGCGCGTCGCCGACGTGCAGCTCACCTTTCCCTCGATCCTGGTGGCCATGTTGATCTTTGGCATCGCCAAGGGGATCACTCCGGTGGAGTACCGCGACCAGATGGCGATCTGGGTGCTGATCCTCGCCATCGGCCTGTCGGATTGGGTGCAATTCGCGCGGGTGGTGCGCGGCGCCACGCTGGTTGAGAAAAACAAGGAATACGTCCAGGCGGCGCGGCTGATCGGGCGGAAACCCGGCGCCATCATGCTGCGCCACATCCTGCCCAATGTGCTGTCGCCGGTGCTGGTGATCGCCACGATCTCGCTGGCGCTGGCAATCATCGCCGAGGCGACGCTGTCGTTCCTGGGCGTCGGCGCGCCGCCGACCCAGCCGTCGCTGGGCACGCTGATCCGTATCGGCCAGGGCTTCCTGTTCTCGGGTGAGTGGTGGATTCTGTTCTTTCCCGCCTGCACGCTTCTGGCGCTGGCGCTTTCCGTCAATCTGCTGGGCGACTGGCTGCGCGACGCATTGAACCCGAGGCTGCGCTGATGGCTGAACCCGTGCTTTCCATCCGCGACCTCTCGGTCGAGATTCCCACCCGCCACGGTATCGTCAAGCCGGTCGACGGGGTGAGTTATGACATCCGCGCCGGCGAGATCCTTGGCGTGGTCGGAGAAAGCGGCGCCGGCAAATCCATGGCCGGCAACGCGGTAATCGGCCTGTTGAGCCCGCCGGCGCATATCGCCTCGGGCGAGATCTGGCTGAACGGCAAGCGGATCGACCAGCTGCGCGGCGAGGCGATGCGCCGGCTGCGCGGCAAGGAGATCGGTATGGTCTTTCAGGATCCGCTGACCTCGCTCAATCCGCTTCTCAGGATCGGCGATCAACTGGTCGAGACCATGCGCACACATCTGAAGATCAGCGAGAAAGAGGCCGAGAAACGCGCCGTGGCGGCGCTGGAAGAGGTCGGCATTCCCGGTGCGGCCAGCCGGGTGAATTCCTACCCGCACGAGTTCTCCGGCGGCATGCGGCAGCGGGTGGTGATTGCGCTGGCGCTCTGCGCCGAACCTTCGCTGGTGATCGCCGACGAGCCGACCACCGCGCTCGATGTCTCGGTCCAGGCGCAGATCATCGCGCTTTTGAAGCGGCTCTGCCGCGAGCGGGGCACCGCGGTCATGCTGATCACCCACGACATGGGGGTGATCGCCGAGGCGACCGACCGCGTGGCGGTGATGTATGCCGGTCGCCTGGCCGAGCTGGGCGCCGTCGAACAGGTGCTGACCCGGCCGCAGCACCCCTATACCCACGGGCTGATGGCCTCGACCCCGCTGGCCTCGGAGGGCAAGGCGCGGCTGCACCAGATCCCCGGCGCCATGCCGCGGCTGGATGCGGTGCCCGATGGCTGTGCCTTCAACCCGCGCTGCCCGCGCGCCACCGAAGTCTGCCGCACGCCGCCGCCGCCCAGGGTCAAGGACGGCATGGCCGCCTGCTGGCACCCGCTTGTCGAAGACGTCGAAGAAAAGGTTTCCTGAATGGCGCTGGTCAAAGTCGATAATCTCAGCCGCGTGTTCGACGTCTCGAAACCCTGGCTGAACCGGGTGCTGGAGCGGCGGGAAAAGGAATATCTGACGGCGGTGTCAGAGGTGAGTTTCGACGTCGCCGAACGCTCGACCTATGCGCTGGTGGGCGAAAGCGGCTCCGGCAAATCGACCATCGGCAAGATGCTGGTGGGGTTGCTGTCACCTTCGGATGGCCATGTCGAGATCGAGGGGATCGATCTGGCCAATGAGCCGGATGCCGCCAAGGTCGACGCGGTGCGCGCCGACATCCAGATGATCTTTCAGGATCCCTATGCCTCGCTCAACCCACGCTGGCGGGTCAAGGACATCATCGTCGAGCCGGTCGCCTCGCGCGGCGGCAAGACCGAGGGGATGGCCGAGAAGCTGCTGGAACAGGTCGGGCTGTCGGTCAAGGACGCGGGCAAGTTCCCGCATGAATTCTCGGGCGGCCAGCGTCAGCGGATCTGCATTGCCCGGGCGCTGGCCAGCGAGCCACGGCTGATCGTCTGTGACGAGCCGACCTCGGCGCTGGATGTCTCGGTTCAGGCGCAGGTGCTCAACCTGATGAGCGACCTGAAGGAAAATTTCGGGCTGACCTATGTCTTTATCAGCCACGATCTGACCGTGGTGCGGCACATGGCCGATGTGATCGGCGTGCTTTACCTGGGCCGGCTGGTGGAAGAGGCGGTGCCGGGGCGGCTGTTCGACGATCCGAAGCACCCCTATACCCAGATGCTGCTGGAAGCGGCGCCGAAAATGGATGCCTTTGGCCGCGAGATCCAGCCCCCCGAAGGCGAGATCCCCGATCCGATCAATCCGCCGCCCGGCTGCGCCTTTCATCCGCGTTGTCCGCTGGCGCAGGATATCTGCAAGCGCGATCGGCCACGACTGCGGCAGATCGGCGGCACCCGGGTGGCCTGTCACTTCGCGGAATAGGCGTCACCCGCGCGGCCCGGCTCAGGCGCGCTGGTTGCCGTAGTAGAGCGTCGAGAGATGCGTTGCCTCGGCGAAGAACAGCCAGCGTTCCGTCACCAGCCCGGCGGCGGCGGCGGTGACCGCGACCGGCATCAAGACCGGCCCGAGCCCGCCGGTCAGTGCCTGAAAGGCCAGCATCAGCCCGGGCAGCAGGAAGCCCCAGAGCAGCACCGAGCGGCGCAGCGTCTCGGCGTGTCTGCGGGCGACGTCATAGCCCATTTCGCGCATCACGTAGTTCGGCCGGCTATGCGGCGGCTCGAGCTGGCGTTTGACGCCCTTGAGGCCCAGCGCCATGTCGGCGGTATAAGCGCCCGGCTCGGCGTCGATCCGGCGCCAGTATATCAGCTTGAGCGCGCCGGCCAGACCCAGCGCCAGCAGCGCGATCAGGCTGACAAGGCGGATGTCGCGACCGGCGAAGGCATGCAGCAGCACCAGCAGCAGCGCGCCCGAGGCGGCGGCATTGGCAAGATAGACATAAGGCACCTGCGGCATATGCCATTCGCGGATGGTGCGCAGCGAGGCATAGATCATGCCGGTGCACCAGACCGTCGCCACGGCGCCGATGGCGCTGAGCAGGGCCAGCGGCAGGGTCAGCCAGCCCGCGATCCCGAGGAGCGACATCAGCCAGAGCACCCCGGCCGGCACATAGGTGGCCAGGGCCGCCACGCCCTCCCGCGAGAGCCAGGACGAGCGCCATTGCGACAGCGCCCGCCAGGCGCGCTCGGGGCGGCCGAGGTGAAAGGTGGAACTGAGCAGCCCCAGCGTAATCAGCCCGAGCGCGATGAACAGGCCGGCGAAGAAGCCCCAGCCGGCGACCGGCTGGGCGCCGATGACATGGGCCAGGCTGAGCCAGAACAGCAGGCCGTATCCGGCGCCGGAGGAGGTGGTGAAGAGGATGACCGAATAGGCGGGATGCATGTTCGTCCTTAGCGGCTGAGGGCGCGGTCGGCCCAGGCAAAGAGTTTCTCGAGGGCGGAGCCGGTGGTTTCGGCCTGCGGTTCGGCGGCGATCTGCGGCGTGCGGTCCGAGGCCTTGCGCGGCGGCAGGTACTTGTTGACCGGCTTGTAGCCAAACTCGTCGAGCAGGTTGAAGCCGTCGCGCGCGGCGACGTTCTGCGACACCGCGCTGTTGGGATCGGCAAGATCGCCAAAGGCGCGGGCGCCGGTGGGGCAGGCCTTGACGCAGGCCGGCACCCGATCCTCCTCGGGGATGGTCTCGTTATAGATCCGGTCTACGCAGAGCGTGCATTTCTTCATCACGCCTTCGTCGTAATCGTATTCCCGCGCGCCATAGGGGCAGGCCCAGGAGCAGAGCTTGCAGCCGATGCAGGTATCCGGGTTGACCAGAACGATGCCGTCCTCCTCGCGCTTGTAGCTGGCGCCGGTGGGGCAGACGGTGACGCAATCGGGTGTCTCGCAATGCAGGCAGGAGCGGGGGAAATGGACGGTGCCTTTCCAGTGGTCGTTGTCGACCTCGTAACTGTGGACGCGGTTCAGGAAGGCGCCGTGCGGATCGGCGCCGTAAGGCTCCTGATCGGTGAGCGGCGCGGAATAGCCGCCGGTGTTCCACTCCTTGCAGGAAGTGACGCAGGCATGGCAGCCGACGCAGATGTCGAGGTCGATGACCAGGCCGAGGCTCTTGTCGGTCTTTTCGGGGAGGGTGGTCATTCTATGTCTCCCTGGGTCGGGTGTTGCGGGGCGGCGGGAGCCAGGCGGCGCGCCCTCCGGGGCTGATGTCGCGCGCTCATTCCGCCGGCTCCTTCCACTGCCTGCCAAAGGCCAGCGTCTCGGGTCGTTCCGGCCAGGCATCCTCGCCCAGCGGCTCGAACAGCGGCGAGGTTCCGGCGCTCTCGGCTTTCTCGATCTTCACCCGCAGGTCGAACCAGGCCGCCTGGCCGGTCAGCGGATCGGAGTTGGAATAGCGATAGCCGCCGCCGCCCTTTGGCAAGAGTTCGGAAATCAGGTGGTTGAGCAGGAAGCCCTCCTTCACCTCGGGCGCGTCATGCGACAGCCCCCAGGCGCCGCGCCGCTTGCCGATGGCGTTCCAGGTCCAGACCGTGTGCCGGTTGACCCCCTCCATCAGTCTGATCTGGCAATTCACCCGTCCGATATGCGAGGTCAGCCAGACCCAATCATCATCCTGCACCCCGATCTCGACCCCCACCGAGGTATGCACGTAAAGCCGGTTCTGCGCGGTGATCTGGCGCAGCCAGGCGTTCTGCGAGCCCCAGGAATGATACATGTGCATTGGCCGCTGGGTGATCGCGTGCAGCGGGAAGCCTGTGGTCAGCTGTTCCTCGAAGGGCGCGTACCAGAAGGGCAGCGGATCGAAGTGCGTCTTGATCCGGTCGCGCGCGCGATCCGGCGGCTGGCGTTCGCCATGGCCCAGGGCGGCCAGGCGGAACTTCTGCATCGGTTCGGAATAGAGCTGCATTATCGTCGGCTCCGGCGACAGGCGGATGCCCTTTTCGATGCCCCAGTCGAGATAGCCGCGATTGGCGAAACGGAAATAGGCATGGCTCGGGTCGAGATGCAGGCCGAAGAATGCGCCGTTCTCGATATAGCGGTCGATCTGGTCGGAGTTGGGCGCGCCGACGCAGGACTTGTCACCGTCCTCGCCGCGCCAGCCGGCGAGCGGGCCGATGCCGGGCTTGCGCTCGTGGTTGGTGATGTAGTCGGGATAGCCGCCGGGATACATCGGGCTGCCATCCTCCTTGACGAACCCCGGCAGTTTCAGCCGCGCGCCAAGATCGATCAGCACCTCCTGAAAACCGCGCACGTCGCGATCGGGCTTGACCACGGGATGGCGGATGCCATCGGCCACCAATTCCGGCTCGGAGATCGGGCGGTCCAGCAGCGAGATGCAATCGTAACGCTCAAGATAGGTGGTGTCCGGCAGGATCAGGTCGGCAAAGGGCACGGTTTCAGAATAATAGGCGTCGGAATAGATGATCTTGGGGATCACGTAATCGCCGTTGTCGTCCTTGGCGGTCAGCGCATCCAGCGTGCCCGGTACGTTCATCGACGAGTTCCAGGCCATGTTGGCCATGTACATGAAGAGCACGTCGATGCCGTAAGGATCCTTGGTGGCGGCGTTGTTGATCACCATGTGCATCAGCCCATGGGCCGAGATCGGCGCATCCCAGGAAAACCCCTTGTCGAGCCGGTTGGGCTGGCCCTCGCCATCCAGCAACAGATGCTCGGGCCCATGCGGAAAGCCCAGATGCGGGCCGCCCAGCGGCAGTTCGGGCTTGATGTCACCGGCGGCGCCGTGGGGCAGCAGGTTTGGTGGGGTCTGCTTGGGGTAGGGCGGCTTGTAGCGAAAGCCGCCGGGCGTATCGATCGAACCCAGCAGGATTTGCAGGATATGGATCATCCGGCAGGTCTGGAAGCCGTTGGAATGGGCCGAGATGCCGCGCATGGCGTGCATCGAGACCGGGCGGCCGATCATCTTGTCATGCTTGCGCCCGGCCCAGTCGGTCCAGGGGCGGTCGAGCACGATCTCCTCCTTGAAGGCGACATGCGCCAGTTCCGCCGCGATCTGGCGGATCTGCTCGGTGGGCACGCCGGTGCGCTCGGCCACCGCCTCGGGGGCGTAGTTGTCGCCAAGGTAGCGCTCGGCCATCAGCTCGAAGACCGGCCGCGCCGTGCGGCCGTCGGGCAACTCGCGGGTGCCGGTGAGCGCCGGCCGGATTTCGGCGGCCTTGCCATTGCCGAAGGCGCCCGCCGCCTCATCCCAGACCATGGGATTGCCGTCGCCGTCGCGGGCGAACAGCCCGTCATCGGCCGCGCCGGGGTCTTTGATCACCAGCCAGGGGGCGTTGGTGTAGCGCACCAGGTAGTCGAGGTCGATCTGCTGGGTGCGGAACAGCTCGTGGATCAGCGCGCCGACAAACAGCCCGTCGGTGCCGGGGCGGATGCCGACCCATTCGTCGGCCACGGCGTTGTAGCCGGTGCGCACCGGGTTGACCGAGACCACCTTGGCGCCGCGTTTCTTGAGCTTGCCGATGCCGATCTTGATCGGGTTCGAGGCATGGTCCTCGGCGACGCCGAAGAGCATGAAATACTTGGTCAGATCCCAATCCGGATCGCCGAATTCCCAGAACGCCCCGCCAAAGGTGTACAGCCCGCCGGCGGCCATATTGACCGAGCAGAAACCGCCGTGAGCGGCGAAATTCGGGGTGCCGTATTTCATCGCCCAGAAGCCGGTCAGGCTCTGGCTCTGGTCGCGGCCGGTGAAGAAGGCGAGTTTCTTGGGATCGGTCTTGCGCACCTTGCCGAGCCAGCCGGTGGCGATCTCCAGCGCCTCGTCCCAGGAAATCTCCTCGAACTGGCCGGAGCCGCGCGGGCCCACGCGTTTCATCGGCGCGCGCAGCCGGGCCGGGGAATAATGCTGCATGATCCCGGCGCTGCCCTTGCCGCAGAGCACGCCCTTGTTGACCGGGTGGTTGCGATTGCCCTCGATGTAGCGGACCACCTGTTTGCCGTCGGGGCCGGTCTTGAGATGCACGTTGATCCCGCAGCGGCAGGCGCACATGTAGCAGGTGGTCTGCTTCATCTCGTCGCCGACGGGGGCGCTGGTCTCGATCTCGGGGCTGCCTATCATGCGCTGTGTCCTGACCTCTGTGCGATTCAGGAAGGACGTTGGCATAAAAGCTTGGGGTTAGGAAATATTTCCTTTGATGCGGCGGCGGATCGGGCGGATATTCCTTGCGTCCTCCGCCGGCCCGGCGGGCTACGCCCTTGTTCAGGGTTCCGGTGGCATCCGTCCCGGGCCTGACCCGGGACCTCTCGGAGAACCTCGAGAACGAGGCGCCGGATCAGGTCCGGCGCGCGGATCTTCCAGGGGCGGGCGACGGGGCCGGCTCACCTTCCGCGCGGCACCACCTCGTAGCCCGGCTCTTCCGGTTCTTCGTCACACATCTCGGCCGGGAAGCCCGGCGCGCGGATTTCCAGCCCGGTGGCCTCTTCCAGCCGCCGGATGATGTTGGGCGACAGTTCGCGCGAACCGAACCGCGCGATTCCGTCGTCGATGATGCGCATCATCAGCGGATTGACCTCGAGCGGCACCCCGGCGCGGTCGGCCACCTCCTGAAACAGCCCGATGTCCTTCTTCACCAGGTCCATGGTAAAGGAAATGTCGCGCGAGCCGTTGAGGATCACCTGGCTTTCGGTCTCATGCACGAAGCTGGTGCCCGAGCTGATGGCGATCGCCTCATAGGCGGTGGCCAGGTCCATGCCGGCGCCCTTGCAGGTCACCAGCGCCTCGGCGCAGGAGATCAGGTTGGCGGTGGCCAGGTAGTTTGTCACCACCTTCAGCACCGAGGCCGAGCCCAGATCGCCGGTGTGCAGCACCCGCCGGCCCATTGTCGTCAGAAGCGGCAGAACCCGGTCAAAGGTGGCGCGGTCACAGCCGGCGAAGATCGAGATATTGCCGGTGTCGGCGCGGTGACAGCCGCCCGAAACCGGGCAATCCACCGCCGCGCCGCCGCGCGCGATGACCTCGGCGCCAAGCCGCTTGACCTCGGCCTCGTCGGTGGTCGACATCTCCATCCAGACCTTGCCGGGGCCGACCTCGGGCAGCATCTGCTGCACCACAGCGGCCGAGGCGGCGGGCGAGGGCAGGCAGGTGATCACCGTGTCGCAGCTTCGCATGATCTGCTCGGGCGAGCCGCCGTCACGTGCGCCGCGCGCCGTGAACCCGGCCACCAGCGCGCCGTTGAGATCATGCACCGCCAGGTCATGACCATTGCGCAGCAGGCTGCCGCTCAATTTGCTGCCGACATTGCCCAGTCCGACAAACCCGATGTTCATTCCGCCGTTCTCCCGTGATCGCCTGCCGTCATCTCGAAGAGAAGCCGCCCGGCGGTCAAATGAAATCGCGCCATGGGGCGGAATTGCCGCCGAATGTCAGGCCGGGGCCAGAGCCATGATCTCGGCCATATGCGAGGCGCAGCCCAGGAGCGCGGCCTCGTCATTCTCGATCAGCCAGACCGGAAACTGGTCCATGAACTCGGAAAACCGGCCCTTGTCGCGGAACGAGGCGCCAAAGCCCATCCTGTCAAAGTAGGGCGCCAGCGAGCGGCTGACCCCGCCAATGAAATAGATGCCGCCAAAAGGCAGTTGCGCCAGCGCCAGATCGCCCGCCACACGGCCGGTGAAACGAACGTAATATTCCGCCGCCTCAACCGCTTGGGCATCGCTGCCATCGGCCACGCCCGCCATGATCTCGGCCGGCGGTTTGGCACCGGGATCGCCGGCCTCGGCGCGACGCCAGCGATAGAGCGCCTGCAAGCCGCGCCCCGACAGCGCCTCTTCCACCGAGGCAAACTCGCCTTCGCTGCGCAGAAACTCCGCCAGCCCCAGCTCGTCCGGCCGGCGCAGGGCGAGGCTCATGTGCCCGGCCTCTGAGGGCGGGACCAGGGTGATGCCGCCGTGTTCGAAGACCATCGCAATGTTCATGCCGGTGCCCAGCCCGATCACCAGCCGGGTGCTGCCCGCGCCCTGGTCTTCATTGAGCAGCGGGCGCAGATCGTCGCCTCCCAGATGGCTGAGCGCATGGCCCTGGGCCTGAAGATCGTTGAGCACCGCCACCCGGCCGACGCCGGAGGCCTCGCGCACGCAGGCCTCGTCGATCACCCAGGAGAGGTTGGTCATCCGCAGCACACCGTCCATCACCGGGCCTGCCCCGGCGACGCAGGCGGCGACAGGGCGCGCACCGGTCTCGGCCAGATAGCTCTGAAACACCTCCGAGAGCGACCCGGCCTCGGCATTGCGGTAGCGCCGGATCGAACCGGGCTGCAACGTGGGCCCGGAGGCAAGCGCCACGCGGGTGTTCGTTCCACCGATGTCGGCAACGAGGGTGAGGTCGAGGGTCTGGGTCATAACGGTCTCTCTGGGCGCAGCCGAGCGGTGCGCCGGGGAATGGGATGGGGTGTCAGATGCGGGCCGGGCCGCTGGTGGTGCCGACGACGAGTTCGAAGGGGATCATCTCGGAGGCAGGCGGCGCCCCGGGGGTGGAGATCTGCGACAGCAGGATCGCACCGACGCGGCGACCGGCCTCGCGCACCGAACTGCGCACGCCGGAGAACACCGGCGCCTCCGGGGTGCCGTTGCGCAGGTAGGACAGGTCGTCGTCGAAAGTGGCAACCGAGACATCGCGGCCGACGGTCAGCCCGGCCTGTTCGACCGCGCGGCGCACGCCAAGCGCGGTGATCAGCGACGAGACGGCAAAGGCGGTCGGCGGCTCGGACCGGGCCAGCATGCGGCTGGCTTCGTCGAAGCCGTAGCTCTCGGTCATGTCCCAGGACAGCATCAGCTCGGGATCGGCCTCGAGCCCGGCTTCGGTCAGCGCATTCAGAAAACCGGTCCGCCGGCGATGGGCGAAATCCAGAGATTCGATCCCGTTGAACAGCGCGATGCGGCGGTGGCCCAGACCGGTCAGATGGCCGGTCAGCGCCTCGAAGGCCCTGACATTGGCCACGTCGACCCAGGAATATGGCGCCTCGATCGCGCTGGCGCGGCCATGCACCACGTAGGGCAGTTGCAATTCGTTGAGCAGGGCGATGCGGGTATCGTCCATGCTGGGGCTGTGCACCACGATGCCGTCGACGTTCCCCTTGATCTTGAGATCGCGGTAAAAGGATTCCTCGTCGCTGTCGGGCACCAGCGACAGCATCATGTCATAGCCATGTTCGGAATAGACCTCGCCGGCGCCGGTGACGAAATCGCCGAAGATCGGGTTAACCATCTCCTGCTGGGTCGAGACCGGGATCACATGACCGATCGCCATGGCCCGTCCGGTGGCCAGCGAGCGCGCCCGGGTGTTCGGCTTGTAGTTGAAATCCAGCGCCGCCTGGCGCACCCGTTCGCGGGTTTTCTCGCTCACCTCCGGGTAGCCGTTCAGCGCCCGGCTGACCGTTGTTTGCGAGAGTCCCAATTGTTCGGATAGCTGCTTTAGGTTCATGACAGTCTTTGGCCTTTCAGGTGGCACCGGGCGATATTGTTTTACATGTACTGCGAGCCAAGGCAAACTTCCATTTGCACGGGGCCGACTTTCTGCGCCGCGGCGAAATCACTGGTTTTGTTAAATATTCTCCGATTGACTTTTAGCGTCCCTTAGGTCAAGGTTAGCGCTACCAAAGCGCTTTGGCAAGGCCGGAGGAGGCTCTTGCAATGGTAAGCCGCAAGGTGTTCGATGGAACGTGCGAACAAACGCACCGGGAGGAATAAAAAATGAAGTTTTCGCTTTATGCGAGTGTTGCCGCCTTTGCCATGACGGCATCGCTGGCGCAGGCCGAGGCCCATTTGCCCTTTGCCAAGGGCGAGGGGGATTTCAACTGGGAGAGCCTCGACGCCTTTGCCGCCGAGCACGATCTCAACGGTGAAGAGATCAGCATCTTCGGGCCCTGGCGCGGCGATGACCAGGGGCTGGTCGAGAGCATCATCGATTATTTCGAAGAGGCCACCGGCGCCGAGGTCAGCTATGCCTCGTCGGAATCCTACGAACAGCAGATCGTGATCGACACCGAGGCCGGCTCGCCGCCCAATGTCGCCGTTCTGCCGCAGCCCGGCCTGATCCAGGACCTGGTGTCCAAGGGCTTTGTCGAGCCGCTGAGCGATGACACCCAGGCCTGGCTGAAAGAGAATTACGCCGCCGGCGAAAGCTGGGTCTCGCTTGGCACCTTTACCGGGCCTGACGGCGAAGACCGGCTTTATGCCTTTCCCTACAAGATCGACCTGAAATCGCTGGTCTGGTATTCGCCCGACAACTTCGATGACGCGGGCTATGAAGTACCCGAGACCATGGAAGAACTGAAGGCGCTGACCGAACAGATCGTGGCCGACGGCGAAACCCCCTGGTGCATCGGACTGGGATCGGGTGGCGCCACCGGCTGGCCGGCGACCGACTGGGTCGAAGACCTGATGCTGCGCACGCAACCGCCCGAAACCTATGACAAATGGGTGTCGAACGAAATCAAGTTCGACGATCCGGCGGTGATCGGCGCGATCGAGGAATTCGGCTATTTCGCCCGCGATGACGCCAAGGTTGCCGGCGGAGCAGGGGCCGTGGCCTCGACCGACTTCCGTGACAGCCCCGATGGCATCTTTGCCTCGCCGCCGCAGTGCTACATGCACCGTCAGGCTTCGTTCATCCCGACCTTCTTTCCCGAAGGCATTCAGTTGGGCGTGGATGCCGATTTCTTCTATTTCCCGGCCTATGAGGAAAAGGACCTGGGCAAGCCGGTTCTGGGCGCGGGCACCCTGGCCTTCATCACCAAGGACAGCCCCGGCGCGCAGGCGTTCATCGAGTTCCTGAAGACCCCGATCGCGCATGAGCTGTGGATGGCGCAATCCGGTTTCCTGACGCCGCACACAGGTGTCGACACCGGGCTTTATGCCAATGACGTGCTCAAGAAGCAGGGCGACATCCTGCTCGATGCCACCACCTTCCGTTTCGACGGCTCCGATCTGATGCCCACGGGGGTTGGCGCCGGGTCGTTCTGGACCGGCATGGTGGATTACGCCGGCGGCACCTCGGCCGAGGATGTGGCCAAGTCCATCCAGGACAGCTGGAACGCGCTGAAATAGGCGACCCCGGTGCCCGGCCGGAGCGGCCGGGCACCCATTGAATTCGCGCAACCAAAGTCACGTCGGGAGAGGGAGGCGGAGATGCATCCAGCCATCATGGGGTTGATTACCATCGTTGTGGGTGTCGGGGGGTGTATCGGCTACTTCTATTTCTCGAACATGCTGCTCGACAAGGTGCTGTTTCCGCCCAGCGGCCCGAACGCCGGGACCAACATCAACCGGGCCAACATGATCCGGCCCTGGCTGTTTCTGTTTCCGGCGCTCTTAGCGCTCGGCCTCTATCTCGCCTATCCGGTCTTTGCCACGCTCTGGCTGTCGCTGACCGACCGCGACCAGGGCGGCGCCTTCGTGGGCCTCGCGAACTACCGGCAGATGATGTCGGAAGACAAGTTCTGGGAGGCGATGCGCAACAACATGTTCTGGCTGGTGGTGGTGCCGGCGATGTCGACCGGGTTCGGCCTGTTGGCGGCGCAGCTCACCGACCGGATTTCCTGGGGCAATTTCGCCAAGTCGCTGATCTTCATGCCGATGGCGATCTCTTTTGTCGGCGCCTCGGTGATCTGGAAATTGATCTATGACACCCGTCCCGAAGGCACCGACCAGATCGGCGTGCTCAATGCGCTCTGGGTGTCGATGGGTGGCGCGCCGCAGCAATGGCTGACGATCATCCCGTGGAACAACTTTCTGCTGATGATCGTGCTGGTCTGGATTCAGACCGGCTTTGCCATGGTGATCCTGTCGGCGGCGCTGCGCGGCATCCCCGAGGAAACCATCGAGGCGGCGATCATCGATGGCGCCAGCCCGACGCAGATCTTCTTCAAGATCAAGGTGCCGCAGATCATGCCGACCATCGTGGTGGTCTGGACGACGATCACGCTGGTGGTGCTCAAGGTCTTTGACATCGTGCTCGCCATGACCAATGGCCAGTGGGAGACACAGGTGCTGGCCAATTACATGTACGACAAGCTGTTCCGCGCCTTCGACTGGGGTGTCGGCTCGGCCTCGGCGATGGTGATCATGCTGCTGGTGACACCGATCCTGGTCTGGAACGTGCGCAATGCGCGCCGCGAAATGCGCTGAGGGGGCCACGTCATGGACAATATCGCAGGACAGAAATCGACCCTGACATGGGCGGTGCATATCTCGGTGCTGGTGCTGGTACTGGCATGGGTGTTTCCGACGCTGGGGCTGTTCGTCAGCTCGTTCCGCACCTCGGATCAGATCTCCTCGTCGGGCTGGTGGGCCTCGCTCACCACCCAGGAGCGGCAATTGCCCGCCATCCGCCTGTCGGGAGACGAGTTCCGGGACGCCGATCTCTACGTGATCGAGGGCAACCTCTTTCCCGAGAGCGAAAGCACGGTCACCGCATGGGGCACCTCGTCGCGGGCACCGGAGGCCTTCGAGGCGGGCCATACCGCCGATCTCGGCGACGGCGAGACGCTGAGCCTGGACGAAACCGGCAATTTCCGTCTTTCCGGGCCGGAAAGCTGGGACGGCAAGCGCCTGCCGCGGGTCTTTACCACCGCCTCCTCGCCGCCGGAATTTACCCTGGGCAATTATGTCAACGTGCTGACTTCGGACACCGCCGGGGCAGGGATCGGCCGCTCCTTCATCAACACGCTGACCGTGGCGATCCCGGCGACGGTGATCCCGATCCTTGTCGCCGCCTTTGCCGCCTATGCCCTGGCCTGGATGGATTTTCCCGGCCGCTCGCTGCTGATCGCGGCGGTGGTGGGGCTGCTGGTTGTGCCCTTGCAGCTTGCGCTGATCCCGCTGTTGCAGCTGCACAACCAGATCGGCATCGGCAAGGGCTATCTCGGGGTCTGGCTGGCGCATACCGGCTTTGGCCTGCCTTTGGCGATCTACCTGCTCAGAAACTACATGGTCGGCCTGCCGCGCGACATCATCGAAAACGCGCGGGTCGATGGCGCCTCGGAGTTTCAGATCTTCGTCAAGATCATCCTGCCGCTCAGTTTTCCGGCGCTGGCCTCCTTCGCCATCTTCCAGTTTCTCTGGACCTGGAACGACCTGCTGGTGGCGCTGGTCTTCCTCGGCACCGATGACGAGACGCTGGTGCTGACCGGCCGGCTCGTCAATCTGATGGGCTCGCGCGGCGGGCAGTGGGAAATCCTCGCGACATCGGCCTTCGTCTCGATCGTGGTGCCGCTGATCGTCTTCTTCGCAATGCAGAAATACCTCGTACGCGGCCTCCTGGCCGGATCGGTGAAATAATGAACCAACATACGGACATCGCTATGAAACCCTCTCGGGAACAGGATCAGGACTGGTGGCGCGGCGGGGTGATCTACCAGATCTATCCGCGCTCGTACCAGGACAGCAACGGCGACGGCATCGGCGATCTCAACGGTATCACCCAGCGCCTGCCGCATATCGCCTCGCTGGGGGTGGATGGCATCTGGATCTCGCCGTTCTTTACCTCGCCGATGAAGGATTTCGGCTATGACGTCGCCGATTACTGCGATGTCGATCCGATGTTCGGCACGCTGGCGGATTTCGACACGCTGATCGAGACGGCGCATGCGCTGGGTCTCAAGGTGATGATCGATCAGGTGCTGTCGCATTCCTCCGACCAGCATGCCTGGTTTCAGGAAAGCCGCGCCAGCCGCGACAATCCCAAGGCCGACTGGTATGTCTGGGCCGATCCCAAGGATGACGGCACGCCGCCGAACAACTGGCTGTCGATCTTCGGCGGCTCGGGCTGGCAATGGGACACGCGGCGCGAGCAATATTACCTGCACAATTTCCTGACGACGCAGCCCGACCTGAATTTCCACTGCCCGGCGGTGCAGGATGCGCTGCTCGAAACGGTGCGCTTCTGGCTGGACCGCGGGGTCGACGGGTTCCGCCTGGATACGATCAATTTCTACATCCACGACAAGCAGTTGCGCGACAACCCGCCGCTGCCGAAAGAGATGCGCAACGCCTCGATCGCGCCGTCGGTGAACCCCTACAATTATCAGCTTCACATCCATTCCAAGAACCAGCCCGAGAACCTCGAATTCCTGCAACGGTTCCGCGCGCTTCTGAACGAATACCCCGGCACCACCTCGGTGGGCGAGGTCGGCGATGCGCAGCGCGGGCTCGAGATCATGGGCGAATACACTTCGGGCGGCGACAAGGCGCATATGTGTTACGCCTTCGATTTCCTTTCGGGCAAGGATCTGACAGCGCAGCGGGTGGTTGACGTGCTGACCGCCGTCGATGCGGCGGCGCCGGATGGCTGGCCCTGCTGGGCGTTTTCCAATCACGACGTTCCGCGCCATGTCAGCCGCTGGGGGCTGACGCCGCAGGCCGCCAAGGCCTATGCCACGCTGATTCACTGCCTGCGCGGCTCGGTCTGTCTGTATCAGGGCGAGGAGCTGGGTCTGCCCGAGGCCGAAGTTGCCTTCGAGGACTTGCAGGATCCGTATGGCATCGAGTTCTGGCCCGAATTCAAGGGCCGGGACGGCTGCCGCACCCCGATGGTCTGGGACGGGGCGAACCGGAACGGCGGCTTTTCCGAGGGCACGCCCTGGCTGCCGGTGGGCCGCGGGCATTTTCAGCTGTCGGTGGCGGCGCAGGAGGACGCGCCGGAGGCGCTGTTGCACCATTACCGCAAGGCGCTGTCCTTCCGCCACAGCCACAAGGCGCTGATGAAAGGCGCCCATGGCAAGCTGCGCGCCGAGGGGGAAGTGCTGAGTTTCGAACGCAGTCACGCGGACGAGACGGTATTCTGTGCCTTCAACCTGAGCGACACGCCGGCGGTGATCGACATGCCCGAGGGCGACTGGCGGCAGATCGGCGCCGAGCTTGGCGCGGCGGCGCCGCAGGCGGACGGCAAGCTGCACCTGGGGCCGTGGCAATCTGCCCTGGCGCTTCACCACTAACGCCCGAAAGGAAACCGACCGATGGCCAATCTCAAGTTGACCGATGTGGAAAAGACCTATGCGGGCGCCGTCAACGTGCTCAACCACATCGACCTCGATATTCAGACCGGCGAACTGGTTGTCTTTGTCGGACCGTCGGGCTGTGGCAAGTCCACGCTCTTGCGGATGATCGCCGGGCTGGAAAAGATCACCGGCGGCACGCTCGAGATCGACGGCCAGGTGGTCAATGACGTGCCGCCGAGCCAGCGCGGCATTGCCATGGTGTTCCAGTCCTATGCGCTTTATCCGCATATGACGGTGCGCGAGAACATGTCGTTTGCGCTCAGGATCGCCAAGAAGCCGCAGGCCGAGATCGACGCGGCGGTGGATCGCGCCGCCAAGCTGTTGCAGCTCGATGCCTATCTCGACCGGCTGCCCAAGGCGCTGTCGGGCGGCCAGCGGCAGCGGGTGGCGATTGGCCGCTCGATCGTGCGCGACCCCAAGGTCTATCTGTTCGACGAGCCGCTGTCGAACCTCGACGCCGCGCTGCGGGTGGCAACCCGGATCGAGATCGCCAAGCTCAAGGAGCAGATGCCCAACTCGACGATGATCTATGTCACCCACGATCAGGTGGAGGCGATGACGCTGGCCAGCCGGATCGTGGTGCTGGCCAACAAGGGCATTGCCCAGGTCGGCAGCCCGCTCGAGCTCTATGAACGGCCCAACAGCGAGTTCGTGGCGCAGTTCATCGGCTCGCCGGCCATGAACCTCCTGCCGGGGCAGGTGGTGGGCACCGGGGCGCAGACCCGGGTGCAGATGGCCGATGGCGGCATGGCGCTGTCGGATTACCCGACCCAGGAGGCCGACATGGGCATGATGGTCAATGTCGGTGTGCGGCCGGAGGATTTCGTCGAGACCGAGGACGCGGCGATTTTCGAGGGCAAGGTGGACATCATCGAGGCCCTGGGCGAGGTCACGCTGCTCTATTTCGAGAAGCAGGGCGCGGCCGATGCGGTGATCGGCAAGTTGCAGGGCATCCACACCGATGTGCGCGGCCAGGCGGTGCGGCTGACCGCCGATCCCGCCAAGGTGCATCTCTTTGCCAACGGGGTCTCGTTGCTCTATCGCTGAGCGCGGGGCCGGCGGGGCAGGGGGCGCTGCCCCCGGCCTGCGGCCTCCCCCGAGGGTATTTCCGACAAAAGGAAGCAGGCGCGGGGGCGTGCCGGGAAAAAGCGCTTGTGCCCGGAAGGCAACCCGTTTATACGCGCGCCACTAATCCGCAGGTGTGGGCGGGCCTTCGGGGGAGACATCCCCGGGCGTCCACCGGTTGAAGCAAGAGCTTCTCACCCCGCACCGAGGCGTAAACCGGAAAGGAAAAGAAGCATGGCTCTTCCCGAGTTCTCCATGCGTCAGCTGCTTGAAGCTGGCGTTCACTTTGGCCACCAGACGCAACGCTGGAACCCCCGCATGGGCGAGTTCATCTATGGCGCGCGCAATGGCATCCACATCATGGACCTCACCCAGACCGTCCCGATGCTGGACCAGGCTCTGAACGTGATCCGCGAAACCGTCGCCAAGGGCGGCCGGGTTCTGTTTGTCGGCACCAAGCGCCAGGCGGCGCAACCGGTGGCGGACGCCGCCGAGCGCTGCGCGCAATATTACATGAACCACCGCTGGCTGGGCGGCACGCTCACCAACTGGAAAACCGTTTCGCAATCGATCAGCCGTCTGAAGAACATCGACGAGCAGATGGAAGGCGGCTTCGAAGGCCTCACCAAGAAAGAGCGCCTCGGCATGGAACGTGACCAGCAGAAGCTTCAGGCCTCGCTCGGCGGGATCCGCGAAATGGGCGGCGTGCCCGACCTGCTGTTTGTCATCGACGTCAAGAAAGAAGCGCTGGCCGTGGCCGAAGCCAACAAGCTGGGCATCCCGGTCGTGGCGATCGTCGACACCAACTGCTCGCCCGATGGCGTCGACTACATCATCCCCGGCAACGACGACGCGGCCCGGGCCATCGCTCTGTACTGCGACCTGGCCTCGCGCGCGGCGCTTGACGGCATGTCCGCCCAGCTCGGCGCCGCCGGTGTCGACATCGGCGCCATGGAAGAAGCCCCGGAAGAGGACGCCGTGACCGAGACCGCGGTCGGCGACGCCTCGACCGAGACCGCCAAGGACGACGCGATCGCCAAGGACGCGCCCTACGATCTCGACCAGCCGGAAGCCAAGACCGAGAAAGCCGACAGCTGAGCGTCACGCCAGCGTCACGCTTTTGAGACAGGAGGGGGCGGCCCGGGCTGCCCCCGGCCCCCAACATTCCCGGCCGCTCCCGGCCCCGAACTTTCCGGGTTGCCCCCGGCCCAAATCTTTCAAGGAGAGCCAACATGGCGATTTCTGCCAAGCAGGTGAAAGAACTGCGCGAAATGACCGGCGCAGGCATGATGGACGCCAAGAAGGCGCTGACCGAGACCGACGGTGACATCGAAGCGGCGATCGACTGGCTGCGCACCAAGGGTCTGGCCAAGGCGGCCAAGAAATCCGGCCGTACCGCCGCCGAAGGCCTGGTGGCCGTGAATGTCGACGGTGGCACCGGTGTTGCCATCGAAGTGAACTCGGAAACCGACTTTGTCGGCAAGAATGCCGAATTCCAGGGCATGGTCTCCGATATCTCCAAGGCCGCGCTTGGCGCCTCGAGCCTGGATGAGCTGGCTGCTGCCGATCTGGGCGGCAAGACCGTGGCCGACACCATCACCGACAAGATCGCCACCATCGGCGAGAACATGTCGCTGCGTCGCATGGCGCGCCTCGAAGGTGCTTCGGTGGTGTCTTACGTGCACAATGCCGCCGCCCCCGGCATGGGCAAGATCGGTGTTCTGGTCGCGCTTTCGGGTGAGAACGACGCCTTTGGCAAGCAGGTCGCGATGCACATCGCGGCGGCCAACCCGGCGGCCCTGTCCGAAGCCGATCTCGACCCGGCCGTGGTCGAGAAAGAGCGCTCGGTGCAGATCGACATCGCAAAGGAATCGGGCAAGCCCGATGCCGTGATCGAAAAGATGATCGTCGGCCGGATGAAGAAATTCATGAGCGAAGTCACCCTGCTGGGCCAGGCCTTTGTCGTCGATCCCGACAAGACCGTTGCCGAAGCCGCCAAGGACGCAGGTGTCGAGATCACCGGCTATGTCCGTCTGGAAGTGGGCGAAGGCATCGAGAAGAAAGAAGAAGATTTCGCCGCCGAAGTGGCCAAGGCCGCTCAGGGCTGATCTTGTTCGGCCCCGCCGCGCGCGGGGCCACGCGCAGCATCGCTGCAAAAAAATGCGGAGCTGGCTGCGACGGCCAGCTCCGCTTTTTTACGGACCACCCCGGACTAATGGGGATGAGACGGTGCGGCCCGAGTGGCCGATTTGAGACGCGAAATTCGCCTCAAACCGACCTCCGGTTACCCGGGCAGAACAGCGGAGCCTAGAAATCACAAGGGGCGCTGTCCTGACGTTCCCTGGCTGAATTGCCACCACTCACGGAACGTCTTCAGAGTGCCCCATTTCCGCAGGGTAATGAAGTGGGGTTTTCCATACTAAGCGGAATCCGTCTCATTCAAATCGCTTTGGAACGTGAAAAAAACGTAAAGCGGTAAACGAGACCGACGGATCAGAGATCGAGAACGAACATCTGGTTCTGAAACGCGGCCTTGAGCACCGCCTGGGCCGTCGTCTCGACGTTAAGTGCCTCACGCGCAAGGCGAAGGTGTTTCTCTACCGTCGCGGCGGTGAGCCCCATCAACAGCGCGATGTCCTGGGTTGTCTTGCCATCGCCAACCCATTCGAGCGCCTCACGCTGGCGCGGGGTCAGCGGTTTGGGAAGGCCGATGAAGGGCAGGGTGAGAATCTTGAGATGGGCCACATTGTTCATCGTGATGATGTCGTCGCCATGTTCGGCCCAGATCGCATCGGCCTCGTCCTGGCTGATGCCGTTGCGCGCCGTCAGGGCAATCGCCCCTTTCGAACGCTGCGACACCGCCTTGAAGGAGATCGTGTAGCCGACGGTCACGCCCATCTTGCGATTGAACTCGACAACCGCCAGCTCGGCATCGCTCAGCGCGCCTTGCCGGGCGAGATCGTCCACCAGCCGCCAGCTCGAGACACCTTCGTGCCCCATGGCCCAACGGGTCATCGGTGCGTTCTTGTAGAGTTCGCCGCCCAGGAAGGCGTCGGTGTAGCTCGGATCGTGATTGGTCAGCAGAAGGAAATCGTTGGGATCGCCCAGCGAGGTCGCGGTGCGGTAATAGGTGAACCCGTAGAGCAGCCGGTCGAACCCGTAGTCCGCCATCTTGCGGCTGTGCATGTCCCACAGCGCTTCGATTGATGGCGCGTTGGTCAGATCCAACAGGTATCTGTTGCGGTTACGGCTCATTGCGCGGGCTCCTTCAGTGCCATCCGGAACTGGAAGCAGCGGGCCGGGCCGGACAGGCAACATAACAACTGTCTGATGAATTAGACAGCATCGGGCATTTCTGTCCAGAAAAATAGACGGGCAGGGGCCGGAGGCCGGCCCCGCCGTGATTAATCGACCATGCGCACCGCGCCGCGCGCGGCCGAGGTGGTCAGCGCCGCATAGGCCTTGAGCGCCGTCGAGATCTTGCGCTTGCGCGGCTGGGCCGGCTTCCAGCCTTCGGCCTCGCGGGTTTCGCGCCGCGCCGCCAGTTCGGCATCGTCGACCGCCAGGTGAATGGTGCGGTTCGGGATGTCGATCTCGATCTTGTCGCCCTGTTCGACCAGGCCGATGGTGCCGCCTTCGGCCGCTTCGGGCGAGACGTGGCCGATCGACAGCCCCGAGGTGCCGCCAGAAAAGCGACCATCGGTCAGCAGGGCGCAATCCTTGCCCAGACCCTTGGATTTCAGATAGCTCGTCGGATAGAGCATTTCCTGCATGCCGGGGCCGCCGCGCGGGCCTTCATAGCGGATCACCACCACATCGCCGGCCTTGACCTTGCCGGTCAGGATGTCGCTGACCGCCTGGTCCTGGCTTTCGCAGACATAGGCGTTGCCGGTGAATTTCAAGATGCTGGCATCGACGCCGGCGGTTTTCACGATACAGCCGTCCTCGGCGATATTGCCGAACAGCACCGCAAGCCCGCCGTCCTGGCTGAAGGCATGTTCCTTCGACCGGATCACACCGCCTTGGCGGTCGGTGTCGAGATCCTTGAAGCGGTTCGACTGGCTGAAGGCCTGGGTCGTGCGCACGCCACCGGGCGCGGCCTTGAACAGCTGCTCGGCCTCGGGGTTGTTGGCGATCTTGATGTCCCAATGGCCAATCGCCTCGGCCATGGTCGAACTGTGCACGGTGCAGGTCTCGCCATGCAGGAGGTTCGCCCTGTAAAGCTCTCCGAGGATTGAGAAAATCCCGCCAGCGCGGTGCACGTCCTCCATGTGGACATTCTCGATGTTGGGCGCCACCTTGCACAGGCACGGCACCTTGCGGCTCAGCCGGTCGATGTCCTGCATGGTAAAATCGACGCCGCCTTCATGGGCGATGGCCAGCAGGTGCAGCACCGTATTGGTCGATCCGCCCATGGCAATATCGAGGCTCATGGCGTTTTCAAACGCTTCGAACGTGGCAATCTCACGCGGGAGAAAGCCTTTTTCTTCAAGCTGATAGTGGCGTTTTGTGATCTCGACGATCTGGCGGCCGGCTTGCAGGAACAGGTTCTTGCGGTCGGCATGGGTGGCCAGGGTCGAGCCATTGCCCGGCAGCGCCAGGCCCAGCGCTTCGGCGAGGCAGTTCATCGAGTTGGCGGTGAACATGCCCGAGCAGCTGCCGCAAGTCGGGCAGGCGTTTTCCTCGATATGCTGGACCTGTTCGTCGGTCATCGTATCGCTGGCCGCGGCGACCATGGCATCGACAAGGTCGATCTTCTTCATGTCGAGTTCTTCGATGTCGATCTTGCCGGCTTCCATCGGACCGCCAGAGACAAAGATCGCCGGGATGTTCAGCCGCATCGCGGCCATCAGCATGCCGGGGGTGATCTTGTCGCAGTTCGAGATGCAGACCATGGCATCGGCGCAATGGGCGTTGACCATATATTCGACGCTGTCGGCAATCACTTCGCGCGACGGCAGGCTGTAGAGCATGCCGTCGTGGCCCATGGCAATCCCGTCGTCGACGGCGATGGTGTTGAATTCCTTGGCAACGCCACCGGCGGCCTCGACCTCGCGGGCGACCATCTGGCCGAGGTCTTTGAGGTGCACGTGACCGGGCACGAACTGGGTAAAGGAGTTGACGATGGCGACGATCGGCTTGCCGAAATCACCGTCAGTCATGCCCGTTGCGCGCCAGAGCCCGCGCGCGCCGGCCATATTGCGTCCATGGGTCGAAGTTCTGGATCGGTAATGTGGCATATCGGCTTCCTTTTCCTTTGTGAACAGGAACAATATTCAGCCGGCAAAGGCAAGAGCGGCCTGGGCAAATCCCCGTGTTCGGTGGATGGATACTTGTCAAGTTTATACATAATACCGATTATACGAATATTGACCTGCCGCGATTCCACCCCCTTGATCCGCCCTTGATCGATGCCTTCCTCTCACTGTAGGCTTGGCTCAAGGACCACTCGGGAGTGTTTCCAGTGACCGGTTACCTCAAGAGATGCAGTGCCGCGCTTCTGACGGCGACGTTTCTGGCACCGCCCGCGGCGGCACTGGAGATTACCTCAGGCACGCTGGGTCTTTGCCAGGCCACGCTGCGCGGTGAGATTGCGCCCGGCGATGCCGACTTGCTCAGCACGCTGACGCTCGAGCAGCCGCTGCCCTGGCCATCGAACGAGGACGGACGCTGGAAGACGCTCTGCCTCGACAGCGCCGGCGGAGACTTCACCGAAAGCCTTCAGATTGCGCGATACCTGATTGATAACAGGATCGGAACGGCGATTGCCGAAGATGCGGCCTGTACCGGCACCTGCGGCCTGATCTTCATGTTCGGCACCGCCGCCCAGGGTGCCGCGCCGGGGCTGACGCATCGCATTCTGCATGTCGGCGGCACATTACGCTTTGACGCGCCCGATATCGGCGATACCGCCACCAGCGATCTTCTTCTTCGCTTCTATGCCCTCGCGGCGCAGCCACGTCCCGATGTGCCGCGGCCCTTCCTTGACGCCGATCTGGCGGCGGCGCTGCGCGGCGCGTCGGCAAGGCTGACGATCGATACGGTGAACAAGGCCGGACGCTGGGATATCGGCCTCACGGGCTTCGATGCTCCGGCATTATCGGATCGCGGCTTTTTCCATGCATGTCATAATCTTACCGCATGGCCCTCACGTCTTGCGCAAAGTCAGATCGCGTTCGAGCGCAACGATGATGTCTTTCAGCTTTCGGTCTCGAGCTGGACGGCGGGCGGCGCCGTGCGCGACCGCTACGAGCTGCAATTCGCCAGCGAGGACGTGCATGAATGCGCTGCCACCGTGACCGCCACAAGCGATGGCACGCCCTTGCCGCTGATCTGTGGCATAGATGGTTCCGAAAACACCGGCATCGGGCCCGACGATTGCGGCGATCCGGACCTGATGTACCTCTGGGCGCCGATCCCGGCGCTGGCGATGGTGCCGGCTGACACCAGCCTGACCGCGCTGGCCGAAGGCCGGGCCCTGCCCGCCTCTGCCGACAATGGCCACTTGACAAGACCCACGCCCTGCCGGTCCGTAGATGGTGAGGCCGAGGTTGTAAACGTAAACAACTACACATCCTTGCGCGCCGAACCTACGGTAGAGGCTGAAAAGATCGACGAGCTTCCCCTGGGCGCGACCTTTGCGATCGGCGACAGCTTTACCGCCAATACCGATCATGACGATCACGCGGCCTGTGCCGCGCTCTGTGTTGCCGCTAATGCCGGCAAGGGATTCGACCGCGCGGCGCTTGCCACCTGCGTGGACGAGAACTGGATGTGGTGGGAGATCACCGGTCCCGCGGGCGAGACCGGTTTTGCCAGCGCCAAGTTCCTCGACTTTTGACTTCCTGGACTTTTGACGGGCCGGCACAGCGCGCCCGGCGGTGATCGCCGGGCCGTGGTTCAGAAAAACGCCTGAAGCCCGGTCTGTGCCCGTCCGAGGATCAGCGCATGCACGTCATGGGTGCCCTCGTAGGTGTTCACCGTCTCGAGGTTGACCATGTGGCGGATCACCTGGAATTCGCCGGAGATGCCGTTGCCGCCGTGCATGTCGCGGGCCAGACGCGCGATATCCAGCGCCTTGCCGCAGTTGTTGCGTTTGATCAGGCTGATCATCTCGGGCGCGGCATTGGCCTCGTCCATCAACCGTCCGACCTGAAGCGCGGCCTGAAGGCCGAGGGTGATCTCGGTCTGCATGTCGGCCAGCTTTTTCTGGAAAAGCTGGGTGCCGGCAATCGGCTTGCCGAACTGGCTGCGGTCGAGTCCGTAGCCCCGCGCCGCGTGCCAGCAGAACTCGGCCGCCCCCATGGCGCCCCAGGCAATGCCATAGCGCGCCCGGTTGAGGCAGCCGAACGGCCCCTTGAGGCCCGAGACATTGGGCAGAAGCGCGTCTTCGCCGACCTCGACACCATCAAGCACAATCTCGCCGGTGACCGAGGTGCGCAACGACAGCTTGTTGCCGATTTTCGGGGCCGAAAGCCCCTTGGCGCTTTTCTCGAGCACAAAGCCCTTGATCTTGCCGTCATGGGCATCGGATTTGGCCCAGACGACAAAGACATCGGCGATCGGCGCATTCGAAATCCACATTTTGGAGCCGGTCAGCCGATAGCCCCCGTCGATCTTCTGCGCCCGGGTCTTCATGCCGCCGGGGTCGGAGCCGGCGTCCGGCTCGGTCAGGCCGAAACAGCCGATCAGCTCGCCTTTTGCAAGCCCCGGCAGGTACTTGCGCCGTTGCTCCTCGGTGCCGTAGGCATAGATCGGATACATCACCAGACTGGATTGCACCGACATCATCGAACGATAGCCGCTGTCGATCCGCTCGATCTCGCGCGCGACGAGGCCGTAGGTCACATAGCCGGCGCCGATGCCGCCATAGGTCTCGGGGATGGTGGTGCCAAGCAGGCCCATCTCGCCCATCTCGGCAAAAAGCTCCGGCGCGACGGTCTCGTTTTCATAGGCGTCGATCACCCGTGGCGCGAGCTTCTCGTCGGCGTATGCGCGGGCGGCCTCGGCCACCATGCGCTCCTCCTCGGTAAGCTGATCTGACAGGCGCAGCGGATCGGACCAGTCGAACCGGCCAAGATCGGGCGCATCCTTGGGCTTCAGTGGGGTCACATCTAGTGCAGACATCGGCGGGCCTCCCGTAGTTCCCGGTGAATTGCGCAAAGAGTACCGCATCGCCGGGGAAGAAGGAAACCGCGATTTGATCAAATGATCTCGCGAATATACTCCGGGGCAGGCGCGACCGCCCTGCCCCGGCACAGGCCCGTCAGCCCAGCGCGTAGCCCGCGCCGCGCACGGTGCGCAGCGGATCTCCGCCGCCATGCTGGCAAAGCGCCTTGCGCAGCCGGCCGATGTGGACATCGACGGTGCGGGTGTCGACATAGATGTCGCGGCCCCAGACCCGATCAAGCAGCTGCTCGCGCGTCCAGACCCGGCCGGGTTTCTCCATGAAGGTGGTCAGCAGACGAAACTCGGTCGGCCCCAGCTTCAGCGGCTGTTCGGCGCGGGTCACCCGGTGGGTCTCGCTGTCGAGCACGATGTCCTCGTACTCCAGCCGCTCGCCGACGCTGGCCGGCCGCGTGCGGCGCAATTGCGCGCGCACCCGGGCCATCAGTTCGACCACCGAATAGGGTTTCACCACATAATCGTCGGCGCCGGTTTCCAGCCCCCGCACCCGGTCCACCTCTTCGGCTCGGGCCGAAAGCATGATGACCGGCACCGCGCGGGTTTCGGGCCGGGATTTGAGCCGGCGGCATACTTCGATGCCCGACACATTGGGCAGCATCCAGTCCAGAACGATGATGTCCGGCGATTCCTCTTCGGCCAGCAGCAGCGCCTGTTCGCCATCCTCGGCGCGGCTCACCCGAAAGCCTTCGGCCTCGAGATTGTAGGACAGCACTTCACGCTGGGCCGGCTCGTCCTCGACGACCAGCACCGTGGGTTGTTCGACCGACATGGCTCAGGCTCCCGGCTCCGGCGAAAGCGACTTGTCAAAGGACGTCTTGTCACCTTTCTGCCGTTCGTCGGGCATGGCACCTTCGACGAGGAACACCACCTGCTCGGCCACCGAGGTCACATGGTCGCCCATCCGCTCGAGGTTCTTGGCGATGAAATGCAGGTGCATGCAGGCGGTGATGTTGCGCGGATCCTCCATCATGAAGGTGAGGAATTCGCGGAAGGTGGCATTGTACATCTGGTCGACGTCGCGGTCGCGCAGGATGACGTCGCGGGCCAGTGCCGCGTCGCGCTGGATATAGCTGTCCAGCGCATCCTTGAGCATCACCTCGACCGCGCGGGCCATGCGGCGCAGGGCGGCGGTGGCGCCGTCGATCTGGGTCAGTTGCATCAGGACCGAATTGCGCTTGGCCATGTTCTTGGCCAGATCGCCGATCCGCTCCAGATCGTTCGAGGTCTTCATCACCGAGAGGATCACCCGCAGGTCGACCGCCGTCGGCGCGCGCAGGGCGATCACCCGGGCGGCCTCTTCGTGGATCAGCTCGTCAAGCTCGTCGATCACCTTGTCGCCACGGCGCACCTTGTCGCTGAGCTCTTCGTCGCGGGTCTCGAGCGCTTCGGCGGCGTCGAGGATCGCCTGTTCGACCAGCCCGCCCATCTTCATGATCCGCGCCTGGATGCCTTCGAGATCGCGGTCGAAGGAACTTACGATGTGCTCTTGCATGATATGCTCCTTACCCGATCCGACCGGTGATGTAGCTTTCGGTGCGGGGATCTTCGGGGTTGGTAAAGATTTTCGAGGTATCGCCGAATTCCACCAGGTTGCCGAGGTGGAAAAAGGCGGTCTTCTGGCTGACCCGCGCGGCCTGCTGCATCGAGTGGGTCACGATCACCACCGAATATTGCGAGCGCAGCTCGTCGATCAGTTCTTCGACCTGGGCGGTGGCAATCGGGTCAAGCGCCGAACAGGGTTCGTCCATCAACAGGACTTCCGGTTCCGTCGCCACCGCGCGGGCGATGCAGAGCCGCTGCTGCTGGCCGCCGGAAAGCCCGGTGCCGGGTGCATGCAGCCGATCCTTGACCTCATCCCAGATGGCGCCGCGGCGGAGCGATTTTTCGACGATCACGTCGAGATCGGCCTTGTTCTTGGCCAGGCCGTGGATGCGCGGGCCATAAGCGATATTGTCGTAGATCGACTTCGGGAAGGGGTTCGGCTTCTGGAACACCATGCCCACCTTGGCGCGCAGCTGCACCGGATCGACCTTCTTGTCGTAGATGTCTTCGCCATCGAGACGGATATCGCCTTCGACGCGGCAGATGTCGATGGTGTCGTTCATCCGGTTGAGGCACCGCAGGAAGGTCGACTTGCCGCAGCCTGACGGGCCGATGAAGGCGGTCACGGTATTGGCTTCGATCTGGACGTCGACATTCTTGATGGCGTGGGTGTCGCCGTAATAGACGTCGACATTGTTCGCCGAGAACTTGATCTCGTTGCTCGTCACTGCGGTCTCCGCTTTCGGGGTATCGTACATCGGGGTTCCTTTCGTTACCAGCGGCGCTCGAACCGGCGGCGCAGGACAATGGCCAGAAGGTTCATGAGGACCAGGAAGAGAAGCAGGACGCAGATCGCCGCCGCTGTGCGCGCCTCGAACGCGCGTTCGGGAAAGTCGGACCAGCGGTAGACCTGCACCGGCAGAACGGTCGCGCTGTCGGTGATGCCGGTGGGCACGTCGACGATGAAGGCCACCATGCCGATCATGATCAGCGGTGCGGTTTCCCCCAGCGCCTGCGCCATGCCGATGATGGTGCCGGTCAGGATGCCGGGCATCGCCAGCGGCAGAACATGGTGAAAGCTGGCCTGCACGTTGGAGGCACCCACACCCAGGGCGGCTTCGCGGATCGAGGGCGGCACCGCCTGAATGGCGGCGCGGGCGGCGATGATGATCGTCGGCAGGGTCATCAGCGCCAGCACGATCCCGCCGGCCAAGGGCGCCGAGCGTGGCACGCCGAAGACGTTGAGAAAGACCGCCAGACCCAGCAGGCCAAAGACGATCGAGGGCACCGCAGCGAGGTTGTTGATATTCACCTCGAGGAAGTTGGTGAAGCGGTTCTTGGGGGCGAATTCCTCGAGATAGATCGCGCCCAGCACGCCGATCGGAAAGGCCAGCCCGAAGGTCACGGCCATGGTCAGCAGCGAGCCCACCAGCGCACCGCGGATACCCGCCAGTTCCGGCGCCCGGCTGTCGGCCGAGGTAAAGAAGCGCCAGTTGAAGGTTTCCTTGATCTGGCCCCGGTCCTTGAGCGTCTCGATCCAGACGATCTGGTGATCCGTGACCTTGCGCGAGGATTCCGGCTGGCTGGTGGTATAGAACCCCCAGTCGGTGCTGGCCTCGATCGGCAGCGCGGTCCGGGTCATGACCTCGCCACGCGCTCGGGTCAGGCTGACCTCGGTCAGCCGGATCCAGCCGCCGCCGGCCTTGACCAGAAGCGAGATGTTCTCGTCGTCCACCTCTTCGGTGCCGCCTGCTGCACGGGCCCGCGCCTCGATGGCGGCGGCTTCGTCCAGCAGCTCCTGTTCGTTGGCTCGGGCCTTTTCGGCCTTTTCAAGCTGTTCGGTGCGATCCTCTTCGGTTTCGGCCGCTTTGGCGCGTTCGGTATAGACCGCCACGGCATTGGTCTGACGCGCCGCCTTGACGCGCAGATCCTCGGCGTCGGTAAACAGCCGCGCCTTCACCTGCGTCAGCGCGCCCGAGAAATCCTCGGCGGTGCTGGTCAGGATCAGATCGCCATCGTCGCTCTCCTGCACGCTCAGGCTGCCGCTGACCGGCTCCTGGTTCAGCGTGCCGTATTCGTCCTTGAGATAGAGATCGGTCACGTCGGAGGCGAGGAAATCATAGGTGATCGTCTCGCCCAGAAGCCCGGGTTCGGCGGTGATCTTGTCGGCAAGCTCAAAGGGCGCACCGCCGGAGATCAGGTTGCCCAGGGCCCGCCGTTCGGTGCGGCCGCTGGCCTCGGGAAAGGCGTCGCGCATGACCTGTGTGGTCAGACCGTCGAAATCCGCGCGCAGGATCTCGTTGCCGGTGGCGTCTGCGGAAATGCCAAGCGCCTCGGGGTCGAGCGTCACCTCGGCGGTGATGTAATGTTCGGTCATTGCCCGGGAAGCCTGGGCCACGACCGAGCTGAGCAGCGCGACGAGGGCGAAGCCGGCAATGCCGATGGCGGCGATGCCGTAGGCCTTGAGCCGCAGTTCGGCCCAGCGCCGACGTTTCAGGCGCGACGAGCCGGCGGTTATGCTGCCGTGATCGAAGCCGCGACCGCCTTGGGGATTGGTGGAGATATCAGCCATGTCTCAATGCCTTCTCAGTCGTACTTTTCACGGTACTTCGCGACAAGCCGCTGCGCCGCCATGTTCATGATCAGGGTCAGCACGAAGAGCGTGAACCCCAGGGTAAAGGCCGGACCGGCCGCAGTTTCGGCCTCGGTGTCGCCGGTGATCAGCGCCACGATCTGCACCGTCACGGTGGTCACCGCCTCGAGCGGGTTGGCCGTCAGGTTGGCGCCCTGCCCGGCCGCCATCACCACGATCATCGTCTCGCCGATGGCGCGGCTCACCGCCAGCAGAACCGCCGAGACGATCCCCGGCAGCGCCGCCGGCAGCACCACCTGCTGCATGGTTTCCGCCTTGGTCGCGCCGAGGCCGAGCGAGGCGTCGCGCAGCGATTGCGGCACCGAGTTGATGACGTCGTCCGACAGCGACGAGATGAAGGGAATGATCATCACCCCCATCACGATCCCCGCCGCCAAGGCCGATTCAGAGGCGACGCGGATACCGATCGCCTCGCCGCCGTCGCGCAGCAAGGGCGCCAGAGTGATCGCGGCAAAGAAGCCGTAGACCACCGTCGGAATGCCGGCGAGAATTTCCAGCATCGGCTTGGCAAAGGCACGCACCCGCGCCGAGGCGAAATCCGACAGATAGATCGCCGCGAACAATCCCACCGGCACCGCCACGATCATGGCGATCAGGGTGATCAGCAGCGTGCCAGCAAAGAGCGGCAGCGCCCCCACCTTGTCGGCGTCCATCTTGCCCTCGAAGACACCCGAGAGCGGGCTCCAGGTGGTGCCGAAGAGATATTTGTGGATCTGCCAGTCGATGGCGCTGAAAAAGCGCATCGTCTCGAAGATCAGCGACAGCACGATGCCGATGGTGGTCAGGATGGCGATCCCGGCCATCACCAGAAGCACCGCGCGGATCACCTTTTCCGAATGGTTGCGGGCGCGCCATTCCGGCGCCACACGGCCATAGGAATAAAGTCCGGCGAGAAAGGCGCCGCCCAGGCCAAGCACGATCAGCGCCCAGCTGTGGATGGCATCGAGCCGCGCGAACCGCAGGGCCAGCGCCTGGCGCAATTCGCCGCTTTCCGAGGAAATCCGCCCTTCGGCGATGGCGCGGGCGTCGGACAGGATCAGCTGGCGTTCGATGATCGCGGCGTCGGGCGCGGCCTCGGCGATCTGGGACATCAGGCTGGAAGTGACCCACCAGTTGCCGAAGATGACAAGGAAAAGAAGAATGCCCCAGCCGCTGATCAGCACCCAGAGGAAGCTGTGCAGACCGTGGTAGGACGGGCGGGAATGCAGATGCACGTCATCGGTTGCGGCCACCTTGGCGGCGCGGCGGCTGGACAGCAGATAGGCCGCGATTGCCAGCGCGAAAATGGCCAGTGTCAGGGTGAATACCATCAGTCAGGCTCCGGGATACGGCGAGTCGCTCCGGGCCTGACGGGATCACTCCCTGCCCGGAAAAATGAACCGAGGGCGGTAACCCGCCCCCGGTGTATCGTCAATCGCCAAAAGCGATCAGTAGTTTTCCGCGGTCAGCTCGGGCAGGTTTGCCACGGCGTCCTGGTTCTTGGCCATCAGGTCTTCGTCGACCGGGATCAGGCCGAGATCGATCAGATAGCCGTCGTCGCCATTGGCGTTCACGAACTCGGTGGCATATTCGATCACGCCGGGGATGACGCCCACATGCGCGTGCTTGATGTAGAAATACATCGAACGCGACACCGGATAGTCACCGGCGGCGATGGCTTCGAAGGTCGGCTCGACGTCATTGACGACAGCGCCTTTCAGGGCGTCGGCATTCTGGTCGAGGAAGGAGAAGCCGAAGACGCCCAGAGCGCGATCGTTGGCTTCCAGCTTCGACACGATCAGGTTGTCGTTTTCGCCGGATTCGATGTATTTTCCGTCTTCGCGGATGTGCAGACCTTCGCCTTCGCAATCGTCGCCACCGGCCTCTTCACAGCCAGCCGCCATCGCCAGCTCTTCAAAGGCGTCGCGAGTGCCGGAGGTCGGCGGGGGGCCGAGAACCTCGATTTCGACGGCGGGCAGCGCCGGGTCGATCTCGTCCCAGGTGGTGGGCATCGGGCCATTGGCCGCCAGCGCTTCCCAGACCTGACCGAGGGTCAGTTCAAAGTCGGGGCCGGATTTCGCGTTGGCGATGACGATGCCGTCGTAACCGGCGACAACCTCGGTCAGGCTCACACCGTTCTCGATGCAGGTCTCGACTTCGGACTGCTTGATGCGACGCGACGCGTTGGTGATGTCAGGATGCTCTTCGCCGACGCCTGCGCAGAAGAGCTTCACGCCACCGCCCGAGCCGGTGGATTCAACGACCGGCGTGGCGAAATCGGTGGATTTGCCGAATTGCTCTGCCACGGCGGTGGAGAACGGAAACACGGTCGACGAACCGACGATGCGGATCTGGTCGCGCGCGGAAGCGGCAGTTGCGGAAACGGCAGCGATCGCCAGGGTAGAGGCGGTCAGTTTCACAAAGTTCATGGAAGAGCTCCTGTTGTCTCGTATCGGGACGCCGGGGTTACAGCGTCGTGGCGTCCGCTGCGGGCACTGCTAGAGGCCGTCGGCAATGCTTTTGTGACACTTACGTAACGGTTTTATGACAGTGCAGAAGACAGTGCAGTATCCCGGCCACATTCGCGGAGCTCTCCCGAAGATAAGAAAATATCTATCTGATATTGCTTAATAAAAAATCGGCATGTGTCTGGCGACTATCTGGTTTGCAGAGCACTATCAGCCAGGGCGCAGCGCTGCACCCACGGGGCCAAAACCGGCTTGTCCGCCGATTGTGACACTCGGAGATTCGCCAGGCTGTTACGTCACGCAGGGTCAGGCGGGCAGAAGCACCCGGAAGGCCGCGCCCTGCCCCGGCTCGGATTCGATCTGGATGCGGCCGCGATGCCGGCCGATGATGTGTTTGACGATCGCCAGCCCCAACCCGGTGCCGCCCATCTGGCGCGACCGGTGGCTGTCGACGCGATAGAACCGTTCGGTCAGCCGTGGAATATGCACCGGGTCAAAGCCCGGCCCGAAATCGCGCACCACGAGTTCCACCGCATCGCAGCGCATGCGCGGATGATAGGCCGGCGGCGTCAGGCGCACATCGATCCGCTTGCCCTCGGCGCCATATTTGATCGCGTTCTCGATCAGGTTGGTCAGCACCTGCCGCAGCTGATCGGCGTCGCCCGGCACTGACACCGGCGGCTCGGGCACATCCGCCCGGATCTCGAGCCCGGCATCCCCGGCGATCCCGCTCAGGCTCTTGACCACCGAAGTCAGCAATACCGCCAGGTCGATCCGGCTGGTCGGCCGCATCCGCTCGGTCGCCTCGACACGGTTGAGCGACAGCAGATCGCCCACCAGCCGGTTCATCCGTTCGGCCTCGGCCTCCATGATGCCGAGAAACCGGTCGCGGGCGGCGGCATCCTCGCGCGCCGGGCCATGCAGAATGGTCTCGATAAAGCCCAAGAGCGCGGTCAGCGGGGTTTTCAGCTCGTGGCTGACATTGGCCACGAAATCGCGCCGCATCTGGCTGGCCGCCTCCACGTCGGTGACGTCCTCGAAGCTGAGCAGCACACCATGCCGGTCGCCGCGGTGTATCGCGGCGCAGCGGATCGCATAGGTCACGTCCTGCCCGTCTTCGCGCGTCAGGAAACTGGTCTGGCGCGGCGCGTGGTCGCGCAGCGTTGCCTCGACCGTATCCAGCAGCGACGGCTGGCGCAGCGCGGTGATGAAATGCCGGCCCACCGCATTGTTGCCGACCAATCGGAGGGCCGGCCCATTGACGTGATGGATGCGCTCGTCGTCTCCAATCACAACCATCGGCTGCGGCAAGGCATCGACCACCGATTGCAGGAGTTCGCGCGCATCCGTCATCGTCAGATCGCCCGCGCCGCTGCCACCGCGCGGGTGAATTCCGCAATCAGCGCCCCCGGTTCCTCGAGCCCGACCGAGACCCGGAAGAAGCCTTCGGTGATGCCCAATGCCGCACGGGCCTCTTCGCTCAGGCCGCGATGCGAGGACGAGGCCGGATGCGACAATGTCGTGCCGACATCGCCCAGAGTCGGCGCAAAGGCCACGCCCCTTGCGGCCTCGGTCAGCGCATTCGCCTGCGCCCGTCCGCCCGCGATCTCGAACGAGACCATGTTGCAGCCGCCGGTCAGCAATGTCCCGGCCAGCGCGCGATCGGGGTGATCGGCGCGCGTCGGATAGAGCACCCGCCGCACGCCCTCCATGCCGGCCAGCGCCTCGGCCAGCGCCGCCGCCGTGGCCTGCGCCCTTTCGAAGCGGAGATCGAAGGTCATCATCCCGCGTTCGGCCAGCCAGCAGTCGAATGGGCTCGGCGTCATGCCGGTGGTCACCGCGAAATCATACATCGCCTTTTGCAGCGCGGCATCGCGTGCCGCGACCCAGCCCAGGGTCACGTCGGAATGCCCGGCCAGAAGCTTGGTCACCGAATGCAGCACCACATCCGCGCCCAGCTCGAACGGCCGGATGCCGCTCGGGGTGGTAAAGGTGTTGTCGACCACCAGCAGCACGCCCGCCTCTTTCGCCACCGCGGCAATGCCCCGGACATCGGCGACCCGCAAGGTCGGGTTCGACACCACCTCGAGCAGGATCAGCCGCGTTTCCGGCCGCAGCGCCTTGCGAAAGGCCTCCGGGTCGGTCGGATCGGCGAGGCTGGTGGCGATGCCCAGCCGCGGCAGATCCTCCCGCATCATGCGCAGCGAGCGACCGTAAAGCTGATCGCCGCCAATCACATGGTCGCCACTCTTGCACAGCCCCAGCAGCACCGCCGTCACCGCCGCCATGCCCGAGCCCAGCATCAGCCCGTCGTCAACACCCTCCATCGCCGCAATCCGCCGCGCCAGAAGATCGGCGTTGGGATGCCCCTCACGCGCGTAAGTATAGCCCTGCGCCCGCCCCTCATATTGCGAATCCAGCGTATCAGGCGTGTCCGAAGCATAGACCACGGAAGGTGAAAGAGGTGTTACCACCGGCCGGCTGATGCCTTCGGACAGGATCTCGGGGCGGATCAAAGTGCCCTTGTCATTGCGCATCTAAAGCGCCTCCAGCCCGGCGCGGAACCGGCGCATGTTGTCCTGATAATGCCGCGCCGATTTCCGCAGGCCTTCGATCGCCGCATCGTCAAGCTGGCGCACCACCTTGCCCGGCGTGCCCATCACCAGGCTGCCGTCGGGGATCTCCTTGCCTTCGGTGATCAGCGCGCCGGCCCCGATCAGACAGTTGCGCCCGATCCGGGCGCCGTTGAGCACCGTGGCCCCCATGCCGATCAGGGAGTTTTCGCCGATCACACAGCCATGCAGCATCGCCTTGTGGCCGATGGTGCAGCCTGATCCGATACGCAAGGGAAAGCCCGGATCCGTATGACACACAACGTTTTCCTGCACGTTGCTGCCGGCGCCGACGCGGATTTCCTCGTTGTCGCCGCGCAGGGTGCAGCCAAACCAGACAGAACCGCCCGTCTCGACCACGATCCGGCCGATCAGATTGGCATCGGGGGCGATCCAGGTGTCTTCGGCGATCTCCGGGCGAAGGCCGTCAAGGGCATAAAGCGTCATGGCAAATCCTCGAATTCCGATTGCAGTTTGCGCACGTGATCTGTCAGATCGGGCTGTTGCAGCCGGCGCAGGCGGGTGGCGGTCACGATGGTCTTGAGCTTGGCTTCGGTGTGATCCAGATCGTCATTGACCAGAACGAAATCGTAACTGCCCCAATGGCTTATCTCGTCCCAGCTTTTCTGCATCCGTTTCGAGATCACCTCTTCGCTGTCCTGGGCGCGGGTCTCGAGCCGGCGGCGCAGCTCGGTGATCGAGGGCGGCAGTAGAAAGACCGAAAGCGTGTGGCGGCCGAGATCGGAATTCTCGATCAGCTGCGCGCCCTGCCAGTCGATGTCGAACAGCACATCCTTGCCGGCGTTGATCGCCTCTTCCACCGCCGCCTTGGGCGAGCCGTAGAAATTGCCGAAGACATGGGCATGTTCGAGCATCCCGCCCTCGGCCACGGTTTTCTTGAATTCCGCTTCCGAAACAAAGTGATAATCGACGCCGTTCACTTCGCCCGGGCGCGGTTTTCG
The DNA here is from genome assembly GCF_028807375.1 of Marinovum sp. PR37. Lineage (NCBI taxonomy): Bacteria > Pseudomonadati > Pseudomonadota > Alphaproteobacteria > Rhodobacterales > Roseobacteraceae > Marinovum > Marinovum sp. PR37. Next base: position 48,861 of record NZ_JARAML010000021.1, read on the forward strand.
GGTCGTGGCCGACACCGAGAAGACAATCGAATTGTCCCAGGCCCGCAGCCGTTTGGCGAGCGTCGATTTGCCCGCGCCCGACGGCGAGGACAGGATGATCAAGAGCCCGCGTCGCTTGCTGTCCGCCATGTTTCTCACTCCACGTTCTGAACCTGCTCACGCATCTGGTCGATCACCGCCTTGAGGTCGAGCCCCACGGAGGTGAGCGCGCTGTCGCCGGATTTCGAGCAGAGCGTATTGGCCTCGCGGTTGAACTCCTGCATCAGGAAATCGAGCTTGCGCCCGACGCCCGATTGCGCGGCCACAAGTTCACGCGCTGCCTTTACATGGGCGTGCAAGCGATTGATTTCTTCTGTTATATCCGATTTTACAGCCAGAAGCGCAAGCTCTTGGGCAATCCGGTCTTCGTCGACCTCGGCGGCGCCGTCCAGCACTGCGGCCAGCGCCAGCCTGAGCGTTTCGCGGGCCTTGGGCCGACGCGCCTCGGCCGCGGCCTGGGCGGCGATGACCAGCGTTTCGATCTCGTCGAGATGGGCGGCAAGAACGCTCCGAAGCGTCGCGCCCTCACCTGACCTCATGTCGCAGAAAGAAGCCAGAACTGCTTGAAAATCCTCGACAAGTGCGGTTCGGAGCTGCGCGGTATCGGTGGCCTCCTCGTCCTGTTCCATCATGCCGCGCAAGGCGATGATCTCGGCGGCGGTCGACGGCGCGAGCGATACGTGGCGGGTGATCGCCTGTTGTTCGATCTCGGCCAGCGCGGTGAGCACCTGGTCCAGCTGCTGGCTGTTGAGCCGTTGGGCGCCGGCGGTGTCCTCGCGCGAGAGGCGCAGATTGACCGTGACATTGCCCCGCTTCAACGCGCCGGAGACCTGCTTGCGCAACTCGGTTTCCAACCCCTCGATCCAGTCAGGGACGCGAATGCGCAGGTCGAGCCCCTTGGCGTTGACGCTCCGGATTTCCCAGGTCCAGCTGAAGTCGCCTTTGGCGCCTTGCCCGGCGGCGAAACCTGTCATCGATTGCAGCATCACATTCCCCCGTCCCGGACGCACAACATCTTGCAACGCAAGGGCCCTTATCCGCATGATTTATCAACCGGAATAGGCAATCCCCGTGGTCCGGGCAAGCCGAAATGCCATGCGGAGCGCGACCGGCCGCCGGGCTCCGGGTTAACCAACCGGGCCAAAAATCCCCACAATTCTAGATAACCGTGACATATTAGGAATTGGGTAACCATTGTCGCGCAGAGTGAGAGGCGTAACCTTTCAGGCGACAATGAAAGGGCGGCGATTGAGGGAGAAACCATGTCTTCAGGTGACAGAAAGCCCGGGGTCACCCTCGGGGCATTCCGGGATCTTGGCGGCCCGGCGGACATTCTGCCGTTGGCCGACAAACTGCGCGCCAAGTGGTGCCGGCCCCTGCAACAGGTCGAGGCCTATTGGGAGGCGATGCGCGGTGGGCGCACCGTGCCGCCGCGATCAGAGATCGATCCGCGCGGCATCGAGACCGCGTTGGAGTTTGCCTTTATCGCCGAACAGGTGGCGCCGACCCATGCCCGGCTTCGGATCGGCGGCACCCATCTGTGTGATCTGATGGGCATGGAGGTGCGCGGCATGCCGCTTTCGGCGATGATCGTCCCGGTCTCGCGCGCACGTCTGGCCCCCGCGCTGGAAGAGGTCTTTGCCACGCCCGCGCGGGCCGAGCTTTCGCTCATCGCGGAAAAACGGCTGGGCAAGCCCGCGCTGAGCGGGCGGCTGCTGCTCTTGCCGCTGGCCGATGATTTCGGCGATGTGAACCGGGCTCTCGGGTGTTTTGTCACCGATGGCCCGATCGGCCGCGCTCCGCGCCGCTTCGAGATCGTGCAGGCGGATATCTCGGCGCTCGCCGACCGCCCGCGCCAGCCAACCCAGCCTCAGCCCGTGGCGGGCTTTGGTGATCCTCGGGCCGGGTTCCGGCCGCACAAGGTGCCGCATCTGCGGGTGGTCAAAAGCGACCGCTGACGGCGCTTGGCGGGCCGCAACAGCGTGCCCCCAAAAAATACGCCCCCGCGAAGTTGCGCGAGGGCGTTGATGTGTCACCGGCGATGTCGGACGATCAGCCCGCCAGGCTCGAGGCGTTTGCATCGCGCCGCGCCACCAGTTCCTCGGCCACGAGGAAGGCCAGTTCGAGCGACTGCGAGGCGTTCAGCCGCGGGTCGCAGGCGGTGTGGTAGCGGTCAGATAGATCCTCTTCTGTCACCGCCCGCACGCCGCCGGTGCATTCGGTCACGTCCTGGCCGGTCATCTCGAAATGCACGCCGCCGGGGATCGTGCCCTCGGCCTTGTGCACCGCAAAGAATTCCTTGACCTCGCGCAGCACGCTGTCGAACGGCCGGGTCTTGTAGCCGGTGGCCGATTTGATCGTGTTGCCGTGCATCGGATCGCAGGACCAGACCACATTGGCGCCCTCTTCCTGCACCGCCTTGATCAGCCGCGGCAGGTGCTCGCCCACCGAACCGGCGCCGAAACGCGCGATCAGCGTCAGCTTGCCGGCCTCGTTCTCCGGGTTCAGCTTGGACATCAGCACCTTGAGATCCTCGGCCGTTGTGGTCGGGCCGCATTTCAACCCGATCGGGTTCTGCACGCCGCTGGCAAATTCCACATGCGCACCATCAGGCTGGCGCGTGCGGTCGCCGATCCAGAGCATGTGGCCGGAGCCTGCGAGCCATTTGCCCGACGTGCTGTCCTTGCGGGTCAGCGCCTCTTCGTACTCCAGCAGAAGGCTTTCGTGGCTGGTGTAGAAATCCACCGTCTGAAGCGCATGGTTGTTGTCGCTGGTGACGCCGGCGGCAATCATGAAGTCGAGCGCATCGGTGATCCGCCCGGCCATGGCGCGGTATTTCTCGCTCTCCTCGCGGTCGGTAAAGCCCAGCGTCCACTGGTGGACCTGATGCACATCGGCATAGCCGCCGGTCGAAAAGGCGCGCAGCAGGTTCAGCGTTGCCGCCGCCTGGGTGTAGGCCTGAAGCATCTTCGACGGATCGGGGATGCGGCTTTCGGGGGTGAACTCAAGCTCGTTGATGATGTCGCCACGGTAGCTGGGCAGCTCCTGACCATCCTTGACCTCGGTCGGCGCCGAGCGCGGTTTGGCGAACTGGCCGGCCATGCGGCCGACCTTGACCACCGGCACCTTGGCGCCAAAGGTCAGCACCATCGCCATCTGCAACATCACCTTGAACGTGTCGCGGATGCCGTCGGCCGAAAACTGCTGAAAGCTCTCGGCGCAATCGCCGCCCTGCAACAAAAAGGCCTCGCCGCGCGAGGCATCGGCCAGCCGGGCCTTCAGCGTGCGGGCCTCGCCGGCAAAGACGAGCGGCGGATATTTGGCCAGTTGCGCCTCGACGGCATGCAGGGCCTCCGCGTCGGTATACTCCGGCATCTGAATCCGGGGCTTGTTGCGCCAGTCAGATTTTTGCCACTCGCTCATCTCTCATCTCCGGTGGTTAGCGATATCGGAACGGCCCGCTTATACAAACTCGGGCCCAGAGTGACCATATGCGATTTGCGGCGGGGCTTGACCTTGCCGGGGGCTTGGGTCCAACTGGCGCCATCTGTCCTTTTGCGACACAGGGAAAGTCGAAAAGAGACCTCCACTTCAAGGGTCCGCTGCTTATGAATTCCAAGACCGAAGACGTTCAGGTGACCGCACCGGCCAAACCGCGCCGGTTTGTCTTTGTCCTGCTCGAGAACTTCTCGCTGCTGCCTTTCTCGGCGGCCCTCGAATGCCTGCGGCTGGCCAACCGCATGTCGGGCAAGGCGCTGTATTCGTGGCGCATTCTCGGCGAAGGCGGCGAAAGCCAGACCTGCTCGGCCGGCACTTCTTTCCAGCTTCAGGGCGATCTCGAGGATATGCAGCGCGACGACGTAATCCTGGTCTGCGGCGGCATCGAGATCCAGCATGCCACTACCAAGCGCCTGCTCAACTGGCTCCGCCGCGAAGCGCGCAAGGGGCCGGTGATCGGCGGGCTCTGCACCGGCAGCTATGTTCTGGCGCGCGCCGGGCTTCTGGACGGGCGGCGCGCGACGATCCACTGGGAAAACTACGACAGCTTCTCCGAGGAATTCGAGGATGTCGGCCTGTCGAAGATGATCTTTGCCATCGACGGCCCGCGCATCACCACCGCCGGCGGCACCTCGTCGCTCGACATGATGCTCAAGGTGCTGGCCGACGATCACGGGCCCGAGCTGGCGAATGCGGTGGCGGACCAGATGATCTATTCCTCGATCCGCACCGATCAGGACAGCCAGCGGCTTTCGGTGCCCACCCGCATCGGCGTGCGCCATCCCAAGCTGAGCATGGTGATCCAGAAGATGGAGGCCAATATCGAAGAGCCGATCAGCCCGTCGATCCTGGCCAAGGATGTGGGCATGTCGACCCGTCAGCTCGAGCGGCTGTTCCGGCGCTATCTCAACCGAAGCCCGAAGCGCTATTACATGGAGCTGCGGCTGGAAAAGGCGCGCAACCTGCTGATGCAGACCGACATGAGCGTGATCAACGTGGCACTGGCCTGCGGATTTGCCTCGCCGTCGCATTTCTCGAAATGCTACCGCGCGCATTACGACACCACGCCCTATCGCGAGCGCGGCACCCATGGCTCGCGCCAGGGGTCCTAGAACTTGGCGTTCAGCTCGTCGAATTCGCTGTTGAAGTTGAACACCAGCGCGACGATGCCGTCGTCGCGGTCATGCAGCACGATATAGATGTAGATGTATTGCGTGCCTTCCCAATAGGCGATGAGCTCTTGCCGGAAGCCGTGATCCATGTCCTGCCGGCGGATCAAGGCGACATTTTCGAAATCGCGCGGATAGATCTCGCGCACGCGCCGTTCCAGCGCCTCCAACTCGGCCGGATCGGTCTGATCCCCAAAAACCGGCATGACCTCGGCGAAATCGCGGTTCTTGACCAGCGTGTCGAGACGGGCGCGCATCGCGAGGTAATTGTCAAAAAAAGCCTGCGCGTTCTGGGCCGGCGCCGCGATCGGCAGCAGCAGCGCGAGGCAGAGGGCAAGGCGGTGCAAGAGGGTCATGGAAAAACTCCCGGGTGATACCGGGAGTTTGGCGGCTTGCGGGCGTTGCGTCCAGAGGCCTCAGTTGGCCGGCGTCATGCGATAGAGCGTCCCCTGCCCAACGCTGAGAAACCAGATCGAGCCGTCCGGCGCTTCGCGGATGTCACGTACCCGTTCGGTGGCGGCGGATTTGATCTGCTCGCGCTCGCGCAAAGGCTCGCCATCGAGCCGCGAGATGTAATCGAACTTCAGCGAGCCGACAAAGAGATCGCCGCGCCATGCGGGCCAGAGCTTGCCGGAATAGAACATCATGCCCGAGGGGGCGATCGAGGGATCCCAGTAATGCTCGGGCTGTTCCATGCCGGGCTTGGCGGTGCCTTCGCCGATCTTGGCCCCGGAATAATGCCGGCCATAGGCGATGACCGGCCAGCCGTAATTGGCGCCGCGCCGGATCCGGTTGACCTCGTCTCCGCCGCGCGCGCCATGTTCGTTGACCCAGAGGTCGCCTTGCAGATCGAGCGCCGCGCCCTGCGGGTTGCGGTGGCCATAAGACCAGATCTCGGGCTGCGCATCGGGGCCGAGATCGGGGTTGCCCGGCGCCGGGGCGCCGTCGCGGGTGAGATGCAGGACAGATCCGTTGTGGCGTGTCACATCCTGCGCCGACGGCCGGTCGCCCCGGTCGCCGATGGTCAGAAACAGCGTGCCGTCGCGGGCCTCGACCAGCCGCGAGCCGAAATGCTGGCCTTTGCGGCTGGGCGCGGTCATCGAAAAGATCGTCTTGACCTGGGTAAGCTGCCCGCCGTCCTCGCTCAGCCGGCCGCGCATTACCGCAGTGCCGGCGCTGCGGCCCTCGGGCCTGGCGTAAGAGAGGAAGATTTCGCGTCTCTGGCGGAAATCGCGCGGCACCAGCACGTCGAGCAGCCCGCCCTGGCCCACCGCCGCGATCGGCGGCAGCCCGGCGACTTCGGAATGCTTGCCGCCCCGGCCCACATGCAGCAGCCTGCCGTCGCGCTCGGTGATCAGCAGCCCGCCACCGGGCAGGAAGCCCACCGACCAGGGCTCGTCGAGACCGCGCACTACCGGGGCCACCTCGACCCGGCCAACGGATGTGTCGAGCGGCGCGGCCGCCAGCCCGCTCGCGGCCAGCAGGAATGTCAGAACGAGACGCAGCATGGGATCCTCCTGTTTGCCGTCAATACGATAGTGCACCAGGACCGGCCGGCCATCCGCCTGATGTTTTCGTGATCAACCACCCCTGACCCGGCGGCAATCGGTCTTTTCTTTGCCAGAAACCGCGCATAGGCTGGCCGCCGGATAGTGTTATCCAATCAGGGAGACATCACGATGAAAAAGTTTTTGCTGGCAACAGCGCTGACCGGCCTGGGGGCAATGACCGCTCAAGCGGCGAGCCACTCCGAGATGGTCAAGGTGGGAATCATCCTGGGCTTTACCGGCCCGCTCGAAACCCTTGCTCCGGCGATGGCGGACAGTGGCGAAATGGCGCTGGCCGAGGTCAACGAGGCCGGCGGCATTCTCGACGGCATGATGGCCGAAGCGGTGCGCGGCGACGGCACCTGTGCCGATGCGGCAGCAGCTACCGCTGCGGCCGAACGTCTGGTCACCTCGGACGGCGTCTCGGCCATCCTGGGCGCGATGTGCTCGGGCGCGACCGGCGCGGTGCTGACCAATGTGTCGCTGCCCAATGGCATCCTGCAAATCTCGCCGTCGGCGACCTCGCCGGGCCTGTCGTCGATCGAGGACAACGGGCTGTTCTTCCGCATGGCGCCCTCCGACGCGCGTCAAGGCGAGGTGATGGCCGAGATCATCATGGAACGCGGCATCGACGAGGTCGCCGTGACCTATACCAACAACGATTACGGCTCGGGCCTCGCCTCGTCGTTCCAGCAGGCCTTCGAGGCGGCCGGCGGCAGCGTCACCCTTTCGGCCAGCCATGAGGACGGCAAGGCGGATTACTCGGCCGAAGTCGGCTCGCTGGCCTCGGCCGGCGGCGATGCGCTGGTGGTGATCGGCTATGTCGACCAGGGCGGCTCCGGCGTGATCCAGGCGGCGCTCGACACCGGGGCGTTCGAGACCTTCGTGCTGCCCGACGGCATGATCGGCACCGCGCTTGAAAACAACTTCGGCAGCGACATCGACGGCAGCTTTGGGCAGAACCCCAGCGTCGAGAATGAACGCGGCGACGAGTTCCTGGCCATGGCCGAAGCGGCCGGTTTCGACGGCACATCGGTCTATGCCAAGGAAGCCTATGATTCGATGGCGCTGATCCTGCTGTCGATGGCGGCGGCGGGGTCGACCAATGGCGCCGATGCGGCGGCCAAGGTGATGGAGCTGGCCAATGCCCCGGGCGAGAAGATCTATGCCGGCGAACTGGCCAAGGCGATCGAACTGATCGCGGCCGGCACCGACATCGATTATGTCGGCGCCTCTTCGGTAGAGTTGATCGAGCCGGGCGAAGCCTCGGGCGGCTATGCCGAGATGGAAATGAAGAACGGCAAGCTGGAAGCGATCGGTTACCGCTGATAAGAGCTTTGCAGTCATGAGATGGAAACAGCCCGGCGGTCCCGGGCTGTTTTGCCAAAAGGGGGGCAGATGGCGTGATCCGGGTTGAGAACCTGCACAGACATTTCGGCGGATTTCACGCCGTGGACGGCGCGACGCTGGAGATCGAGAAAGGCTCGGTCACCGCATTGGTCGGCCCCAACGGCGCCGGCAAGACGACGCTGTTCAACGTGATCGCCGGCGTGCTGCCGCCGACCTCGGGCAAGGTCTTCATGGAAGATGAGGACATCACCGGCCTGGCGCCGCATGTGCTGTTTTCCAAGGGGCTGTTGCGGACCTTTCAGGTCGCCCATGAATTCGGCTCGATGACCTGCCGCGAGAACCTGATGATGGTGCCCGGCGGGCAATCCGGCGAAACGCTCTGGAACACCTGGTTCGGCCGCAGGCGGATTGCCGAGGAGGAACGCGCCCTGCGCGCCCTGGCCGATCAGGTGCTGGAATTCCTGACCATCTCGCATCTGGCCGATCACCCGGCCGGCGCCATCTCGGGCGGGCAGAAGAAACTGCTCGAACTGGGCCGCACGATGATGGTCGACGCGCGCATCGTCTTTCTCGACGAGGTCGGCGCCGGGGTGAACCGGACGCTTCTGAACACCATTGCCGACGCGATCCTGCGGCTCAACAAGGAACGCGGCTATACCTTCTGCGTGATCGAGCACGACATGGATTTCATCGCCCGGCTCTGCGATCCGGTGATCGTCATGGCCGAGGGCAAGAAGCTGGCCCAGGGCACGATCGATGAGATCAAGGCCGATGACCAGGTGATCGAGGCCTATCTCGGCACCGGTCTGAAGAACAAGGAAACGGTGTGATGGCGGCAGCGCTGCGCAGGTGGGGGCCAGCCCCCACACCCCCGCGGTATTTCCAGCAAGAGGAAGGAACGGCGCATGGCTGACCCCTTTCTGATCGGCGAGGCGATGACCGGCGGCTATGGCAAGGGGCCGGACATCCTGCACGAGTGCACCATCGCGGTCGACAAGGGCGAGATCGCGGTGATCGTCGGGCCGAACGGCGCCGGCAAGTCGACCGCGATGAAGGCGGTCTTCGGCATGCTCGATGTGCGCTCCGGCGCGGTGCGGCTGGACGGACGCGAGATCACCGCGCTCAGCCCGCAGGACCGGGTGGCCCGCGGCATGGGCTTCGTGCCGCAGACCAGCAATATCTTTGGCGCGATGTCGGTCGAGGAAAACCTCGAGATGGGCGCCTTTATCCGGCGCGACGACATCCGCGGCACCATGGAGCAGGTCTATGACCTGTTTCCGATCCTGCGCGACAAGCGTCACCAGGCGGCGGGCGAATTGTCGGGCGGGCAGCGCCAGCAGGTGGCGGTGGGCCGGGCGCTGATGACCCAGCCGCAAGTGCTGATGCTCGACGAGCCGACCGCCGGGGTGAGCCCGATCGTGATGGACGAGCTGTTCGACCGGATCATCGAGGTGGCGCGCACAGGCATCTCCATCCTGATGGTGGAGCAGAACGCCCGCCAGGCGCTCGAGATCGCCGACAAGGGCTATGTGCTGGTGCAGGGGCGCAATGCCCATACCGGCAGTGGCAAGGACCTGCTGGCCGACCCCGAGGTCCGGCGCAGTTTTCTGGGGGGCTGAGATGGACATTTTGAACGCATTGGTGGTGCTGGCCAATTTTGTCCTGATCCCCGCCATCGCCTATGGCGCGCAGCTGGCGCTGGGCGCACTGGGGGTGACGCTGATCTATGGTATCCTGCGGTTTTCCAATTTTGCCCATGGCGACACCATGGCCTTTGGCGCCATGGTCACCATTCTGGTCACCTGGGCCTTGCAGGGCTGGGGCGTGAGCCTCGGGCCGCTGCCCACCGCGCTGCTCGCCCTGCCCTTCGGCATTCTCGGCTGCATGGCGCTGGTGCTGCTGACCGACCGCCTGGTCTATCGCTTCTACCGGGCGCAGCGGGTCAAGCCGGTGATCCTGGTGATCGTCTCGATGGGGGTGATGTTCGTCTATAACGGCGTGGTGCGCTTTGTCATCGGCGCCGACGACCAGCGTTTTGCCGATGGCGAGCGGTTCATCATCTCGGTCCGGGATTTCAAGGCGCTGACCGGGCTGGAGGAAGGCCTGGGGATCCGCACGACCCAGGGGCTGACGGTGGTGACGGCGGTGATCACCGTGGCGCTGCTGTTCTGGTTCCTCAACCGCACCCGCACCGGCAAGTCGATGCGGGCCTATTCCGACAACGAGGATCTCGCCCTGCTCTCGGGCATCAATCCGGAACGGGTGGTGATGATCACCTGGCTGCTGGTGGCGACCCTGGCGACCATTGCCGGCACGCTTTACGGGCTCGACAAGACCTTCAAGCCCTTCACCTATTTCCAGCTGCTGCTGCCGGTCTTTGCCAGCGCCATCGTCGGCGGTCTGGGCAGCCCGCTGGGCGCGATTGCCGGCGGCTTTGTCATCGCCTTTTCCGAGGTCGGCATCACCTATGCCTGGAAGAAAGTGGCGGAATACCTGCTGCCCGAGGCCTGGGAGCCTGACAGCCTGCTGCAACTTCTGGGCACGGATTACAAATTCGCGGTGAGCTTTGTCATTCTGGTGATCGTGCTGCTGATCCGGCCCACCGGGCTCTTCAAGGGGAAATCGGTATGAGCCAATCCGTGAAAACCTTCGGCCTGTTAGGCCTTGTGGCCTTGCTGATCCTTGGCACCGGCTTTGTCCAGAGCTGGAATTCGGCGCTGCTCATTCTCAACATGGGGCTGGTTTCGGCGCTGATGGCGCTGGGGGTCAACCTGCAATGGGGCTTTGCCGGGCTGTTCAACGTCGGTGTTATGGGCTTCGTGGCGCTGGGCGGGCTGGCAACCGTGGTGATCGCCATGCCGCCGGTGCGCGCAGCCTGGGCGGCTGGCGCCAGCGGTGTTCTGGCGGCGCTGGCGGTGGGCGCTCTGACGCTGGCGCTGGCGGTCTGGGTGACGCGCAGGATGGCCCGAGGCTGGCCGCGCGCCCTGGTGTCTCTGAGTGTGCTGGTGGCGGGCTTCGTGATCTACCGGGCGCTGTTCGATCCGGCGGTGGCGGAGATCGAGCGGATCGACCCGGCGCTGACCGGCTATCTCGGCGGGCTGGGCCTGCCGGTGGTGCTGGCCTGGCCGGTGGGCGGGCTGCTGGCCGCCGGCGCGGCCTGGGTGATCGGCAAGACCGCGCTGGGGCTGCGCTCGGACTACCTGGCGATTGCGACGCTGGGCATTGCCGAGATCATCATCGCCGTGCTCAAGAACGAGGATTGGCTGGCGCGTGGCGTCAAGAACGTGATCGGCCTGCCGCGGCCGGTGCCTTATGAGATCGATCTGCAAAACGATCCGGCCTTTGTTGAGCGCGCCACCGGGCTGGGGATCGACGTGACCACCGCCTCGACGCTTTATGTCAAGCTGGGCTACGGGCTGATGTTCGCCGTGGTGCTGATCGGCGTGCTGGTGCTGGCGCAACTGGCGCTGAGCTCGCCCTGGGGACGGATGATGCGCGCCATCCGCGACAACGAGGTGGCGGCGCGGGCCATGGGCAAGGATGTGACCGCGCGGCACTTGCAGGTCTTTGTCCTGGGATCGGCTATCTGCGGCGTCGCGGGGGCGATGATGACGACGCTGGACGGCCAGCTGACGCCGGCCTCCTACCAGCCGCTGCGCTATACCTTTCTGATCTGGGTGATGGTGATCGTCGGCGGATCGGGCAATAATTTCGGTGCGGTGCTGGGCGGCTTCCTGATCTGGTTCCTCTGGGTGCAGGTCGAGCCGATCGGCGCGGCGGTGATCGATCTGGTGACCTCCGGGATGGCCGACGGGTCCTGGCTCAAGGCGCATCTGCAAGGCTCGGTCCAGCACATGCGGCTGTTGACCATGGGGGTGATCCTGCTCTTGGTGCTGCGGTTTGCGCCGCGGGGCTTGCTGCCGGAACGGTAGGCCAGACGGGCTTCGGGCCTGCTGTCCGGGGCGCCTGCCTAACGCCCCTTGAACAGCCCGCCGAGGATGCCACGGACGATGCGGCGGCCGGTGGTGCCCTTGAGCTCCTTGATCACGGCCTGGGTCATCGCCTCGCCGATGCGCGCGCCCGGTGAATATTGCCGGCGCGCGGTCGAGCGGGGCACCCGGGTGCCGGAATAGCGCCGGCCCGCCCGGTATTCCCGCTCTGCCACCTCGGCCTCTTCCTCCCGGCGCTCGGCCGCTTCGGCGGCGGTTGCCGCCTCTTCGGCGCGTTGGGCGAGGATTTCATAAGCCGACTGGCGGTCCTGCGCATGTTCGTATTTGCCGGCCACCGGCGAGGCGGCCATCACCTGCGCCCGGGTCGCGGCGTCGATCGGCCCGAGCCGGGAAGAAGGCGGGCGGATCAGCGTGCGCTCTGCCATGCCCGGCACGCCCTTGTTCTCCAGCAGGGAGGTCACCGCCTCGCCGACGCCGACCTCGCGGATCGCCGCTTCGATGTCGAAACGGGGATTGTCGCGGTAGGTTTCGGCCGCCAACCGCAGCGCCTTGCGATCGCGGGCGGTAAAGGCGCGCAGCGCGTGCTGGATGCGGTTGCCGAGCTGGCCGAGGATATCCTCGGGCACGTCATCGGGGTTCTGGGTGATGAAGTATACGCCGACCCCCTTGGAGCGGATCAGCCGGGCGACCTGTTCGACCTTGTCGACCAGCGCCGGCGGTGCGCCGTCGAACAGGAGATGGGCCTCGTCGAAGAAGAACACCAGTTTCGGCTTGTCGGGGTCGCCGACCTCGGGCAGCTCTTCGAAGAGCTCCGACAGCAACCAGAGCAGGAAGGTGGCATAGAGCCGCGGCGCCCCCATCAGCCGGTCGGCGGCGAGAATGTTGATCCGCCCCCGGCCTTCGGCATCACGGGTCATCAGATCGCCGAGATCAAGCGCCGGTTCGCCAAAGAGCCGCGCGCCGCCCTGGTTCTCGAGCACCAGCAGGCGGCGCTGGATCGCACCGATCGAGGCGGTGGAGATATTGCCGTACCGCAGCGACAGATCCCTGCGGCTCTCACCGACCCAGACCAGCAACGCTTGCAGATCCTTGAGATCGAGCAGCGGCAGCCCCTCTTCGTCGGCCAGCCGGAAGGCGATGTTGAGTACGCCCTCCTGCGCCTCGGTCAGCTCGAGCAGCCGGGCCAGCAGCAGCGGCCCCATCTCGGAGACCGTGGTGCGCACCGGATGGCCCTGATCGCCGAACAGATCCCAGAAGGTGACCGGGAAACTCTCATAGGTGTAGTCGTCAAGGCCGATCCGGGCGGCGCGCTCCATGAACGCCGCGTGCAGCTTGAAATCCGCGCGCCCGGCGGCGGCCAGCCCGGACAGGTCGCCCTTGACGTCCGACAGGAACACCGGAACCCCGGCCTTCGCAAACCCTTCGGCGAGGATTTGCAGCGTCACCGTCTTGCCGGTTCCGGTGGCGCCGGCAATCAGACCATGGCGGTTGGCATAGCCCAGCCTGAGGCCCTGACGCGCGCCATACTCCGGCCCGCCGCCGCCGATGAAAATCTCTGTCATGCCCTGCTCCGCCCCGGTAAAACCACGCCCGGCGCGAAAAAATCGCGCCGGGCAACCTTAACTTAACCTTTCTGTATCAGTCTCGGCAATGTCCGGCGCAGGGCTCTTGCCTGACGGCCGGATTGACTTCCTCCCTGTCAGACTGGCCGTGCCTGAGAAGGTGCGGCCCTTTTTTCGCGTCTTGGACCTTGCGGGGTCAAAGCGCTTTCGAAGCCAACCCCGAAAAAGTGAAAACTTGCCTGTTGACCGAAGGCAAAATTCTTCGTAGCGTCCCGTCAATGACTAAGTCGGCCAGTCCGACGGGGAGCAAAAAAATTCGAGGAGAGGCCGGTTTCCCGGCCTCTTTTCTTTTTCCGCCAAAGGCTTGCCTCCGGTGCGTTGACATCCCTTCACGGATATATGCACGATATGGGCCAAACGGATGGCGAAGATCGCCTGACAGGCCCGGACGGGCGTGCTAAGCGCTGCACCGAGGATGAAGCCGAACCATCCGACCGATGACATCTCAATCAGAGGGGGGCAAGATGCCCAGATTTCTTTCCTTCATGCCCGTGATCGCCCTGTTGGCCCTGTCGGCCCTGTCGGCCCCGGTCATGGCACAGGAGACCGCAGACGGCGACGCCACAGCGACCGAGAGCGAAACGCCGGCCGGGGAAACCGCAGAACCCGCCACCGGCGATACGGTGCCGTCCGACGGCGAACCGGCGCTTGGCCAGACCTATGTAAAGGAAGAGGTTGGCGACTGGGAGCTGCGCTGCATCCGCACCGAAACGCCCGCCGACGATCCCTGTCAGCTGTACCAGCTGCTCAAGGAAGGCGACGGCAACGCGCTGGCCGAGATCTCGCTGTTCCGTCTGCCGGAAGAAGCCAAGCTGCCGGCCGGCGCCACGGTGATCGTGCCGCTCGAGACGCTGCTTACCGGCCAACTGGGCATTTCGGTCGATGGCGGCCAGCCCAAGAGCTATCCGTTTTCCTTCTGCAACCGCCAGGGCTGTTACGCGCGGATCGGCCTGACCGCCGAGGATATCGCCGCCTTCAAGCGCGGCGCCGAAGCCAAGGTGATGATCCGCCCCTTCGCGGCCCCCGATCAGGTGGTGACCTCCACCATGTCGCTGACCGGCTTCACCGCCGGCTATGACAAGGCCAGCGTGATCAACCAGTAAGCGCCGCACCAGGCCCGAACACCAAGACGCCGCCCTCACAGGGGCGGCGTTTTTCGCTTCAGGACCGGGCCAATCCGTCAAGCACGGCACGGGCGGCCCGGATGCCCGGCGGCTCCTGCCCCTGCCCCAGCCGCTCCATGACCAGCGCCATGGCGGCCTTCTGGCTCTCTGGCGCCTCCGCCAGCCGCAACACCGCCGCGGCGATGTCAGCCGGCACACAGGCCTTGGCGACATATTCCGGCACGACGCGGGTGTCGGACACCAGGTTGACCAGCGTCACCGTATCGACCCGCAGCAGGTGCATGATCAGGGTCCGCGACAGCCAGTTCATGTCATAGGCGATCACCATCGGCGTGCCCGCCGCCGCCAATTCGAGCGAGACCGTGCCCGAGGCCGCCAGCGCCAGGTCTCCGGCACGAAAAGCCGCGCGCTTTTCGGCCTGGGCGCCCTCGGCTGCACCGTCGAGCACCAGCGGCGCGCCGGGCCAATCCGCCACCGCCTGCTGAACCAGGGGCACCACCGGGCCCGCCGCGGGCACCACCAGCCGCATGTCCGGGCGACGGGCACAGACCTCGCGCAAGACCTCGCCAAAGATCGGCCCCATGCGCGTGACCTCGCTGCGCCGCGATCCGGGCAGCACCAGCAGCAGCGGCGCATCGGCCAGACCGTGACGGGACCGGAACGCCAGAGCCTCGGCCGCGCTGGCCTGAGGATCGGTCACCACCGGATGGCCGACAAAATCGCAGCGCATGCCGGCGGCTTCCATATAAGGCGGCTCGAAAGGCAGCAGCGCCAGCACCTGATCGATGTGCCGCGCCATTTTGGCGGCGCGGCCGGGGCGCCAGGCCCAGACCGTGGGGGCGACGTAATGCACCGTGCGGATGTTGCTGCGCGCCTTGACGATCTTCGCCACCCGCAGACAGAACTCCGGCAGGTCGATGGTGATCAGCACGTCCGGCCGCGCCGCGATCACCGCCTCGGCAGCCTCGGTCACCCGGCGTTTCAGCGCGGGATATTGCTTCAGGATCTCGGTCAGCCCCATGACGCTGATGTCGTCCATGGGAAAGATGCTCGAGAGCCCCTCTTCCGTCATTCGCGGCCCACCGATGCCGATGAACTCGACCTCGGTATCGGGCAGAAGGCTGCGCAGGCCCGCCATCAACGCCGCACCGAGTTTGTCGCCGGATGGTTCGCCGGCAATGACGAAGACCCGCATCACTCCGCTTCCGCGAGAAGGAACACCCCGGTCTCGCCGGCCGCCGCGATCAGCGCCGCGCGGTCGATCAATACCACCTGATTTGCGGCAATCACGATGCCTTGCAGCCCGGCCCTGGCGGCGGCGCGCACCGTCTCTGGGCCGATCGCGGGCATGTCGACGCGCAGATCCTGGCCGATCTTGGGGCGTTTGACCAGAACGCCGCCCTTACCGCGCAGCGTCTGCGACGCCTCGGAGACAAAGCGCAGCATCTCGTCGGTGCCCTGCTGGGTCTCGATGCCAAGGGCGATGCCGGTGTCGACCACCGCCGCCTGCCCGACATCGAGCGGCGAGAGCGCGGTCAGGATCTGTTTCGCCCGGGTGATGTCGGCGCGGGCCGCCGCATCGGGTGCGTCGCCGGCCAGCAGGCCCGGCGCGGCGGTCAGCTCGGGCAGCAGCTCATGCGCCCCGATCACCGCAAACCCGGCCTCTTCGAAGATCGAGACCACCAGCCGCACCAGCGCATCGTCGCCGCCCTGAAGCGCGGCGAGCAGCCGAGGCGCCAGCGACTGCATGAAAGGATCGAAGCTCTGCGGATCGAGCGGCGGCCGGCCGACACCACCGGCCAGCACCAGCCGTTCCACGCCGCGTTCCTTGAGATCGTCGAGCAGCGCGCCGAAGGCCTCGAAGCGGTGATGGGCATCAACCCGCGGCACCGGTGTCTCGACGCCGTCGAAGGAGACGCAGACCGCGTCGGGATAGGCCTCGGCCAGCGCCTTGGGCATGGCGCCGCGCCCGGCCAGGATCGCCAGTTTTCCGGTCATGGCGCTCAGCCTCCGGGGGTCAGGTAGTGGCGATCGCTGTCGCCGAGGATGAAATCGACGATCTCGCGCACATAGGCGCTCTGGGTCTCGGCGCCCAGCCGTTTGGCGCGTTCGACAAAGGCGCCCTCGCCCTGGGCCAGCATCTGAAAGGCCGCGCGCAGTGCGGTGATATCGGCGCGGGCCACACCCCGACGTTTGAGACCGACGAGGTTGAGCCCGTCGAGCTTGCCGCGCGGCGCCTGTACCAGACCATGCGGGATCACGTCATTGGTCACCATGGTCACCGCGCCGATGATCGCACCGTGGCCGATGCGGACAAACTGATGCACGCCGGCGAGCCCGCCGATGATCACCTCGTCCTCGATGATGCAATGGCCGGCCAGCGCGGCATTGTTGACCACGATCACCTTGTTGCCGACCTGGACGTCATGCGCGACGTGACAGCCGGCCATGAACAGCCCGTCATCGCCCACCCGGGTCACACCGCCGCCGCCGGCGGTGCCGGTGTTCATCGTCACATGTTCGCGGATGCGGTTGCGCTTGCCGATCACCAGCCGGGTCTCTTCGCCGGCGAACTTGAGGTCTTGCGGGATCTCGCCAATCACCGCGAAGGGAAAGATCACCGTCTCTTCGCCGATCTCGGTCTGACCGGAGACCACCACATGGCTCTTGAGCTCGACCCGCGGGCCCAGCACCACCTTGGGGCCGACATGACAGAACGGGCCGATCCGGCAGCCGATGCCGATTTCGGCGCCATCCTCGATCACCGCGCTGGGGTGAATGAAGGTGTCAGCCATCAGAGATCCATCATCGCGGTGAACTCGCATTCCGCCGCCATCTCGCCATCGACCGTGGCCACGCCCGAGAACTTCCAGACCTTGCCGCCGGGTTTGCCGCGTTCGGTTTTGACGTTCATCTCGAGCACGTCGCCGGGGATCACCTTGCGGCGGAACTTGCACTTGTCGATCGCCATGAAATAGATCAGCAGATCCTTGTCGGCCAGATCCATCGCCACGCCGATCATCACCCCCGAAGTCTGCGCCATCGCCTCGACGATGGTCACGCCGGGCATGATCGGTGTGCCGGGGAAATGGCCCTGAAAATGCGGCTCGTTCATGGTGACGTTCTTGATACCTTTGGCCGAGGAATAGCCATCGATATCGACCACCTTGTCGACCAGCAGGAACGGATAGCGATGCGGCAAAATCCGCTGAATCAGCTGGATATCCGCAGTTTTGAGTGGCTCGGTCATTGCTCTTGTCCTTCTTCCGTCCCGTGCGGGCCTTGACGCGCGGCTGTTGTCTTGTCCCTAGCAACCGGGGCGCGCCACGGCAAGCGTTCCGCAGCCGCTCACTCGGGCTCTGGCCCTGGCGTCACGGGCGTCACGGGCGCCGCTTCCGGCGCGTCGCCGGTATCAGGCGCGGGCTCGGGCCGAGCCGGGGTCTCCTGCGGGGCATCCGGCGCGGGCTGATCGGCGGCGTCACGCTCGGCATAATTCGCGTCGAGCAGTTGCGCGGTCAGGCCGCTGACGTCGATGGCATCGTTGAAAACCAGGACATTGCGCTTTTCCACCACCAGCACGGCGCCGGCGTCGAGCATCAGCTGCCCCAGGATCGGAAAGGCGGTCTGGCGAAATTCGAGCCGGGCATTGGCCTGATCGCGGTTCAGCGCCTGGGCGCGCTGGTCCTGCTCGGCGCGCAGCGCTTGCACCTTGTCGTCGAAGGCATCGGCCAGCTTGCGGAATTCCGTGGCCGAGAGCGTCGCGCGCTTGTCGGTCAGCGCCTTTTCCTCGGCCGCCATCTCGAGATCGATCCGGGCGATTTCATCGGCCAGTTCGCGGCTTCGAAGCTCGAATTCCTCCAGGATTTCCTGGCCGCGTTGCGACAGGCGAAAGACCTCATCGAAATCCACCACAAGCACCGGGCTGCGCGGCGCCTGATCCTGCGCCGCAAGCGCGCCGGGCAAGACCAGCAAGAGGGCCAGAAGCCCGCGAGCCAGGGCCTGTCTCAGACCCCGGCCAAGCCGGCCCGGATCAGAAATCTGTGGCAAGTGTGAATTCGAAGAAGCGGTCTTCGTCATGCTCTTCTTTTTGCAGCGCCTTGGTGAAGTTGAACCGCAGCGGGCCGATGGCGGTCGTCCAGAACAGCGAGGCGCCGATCACGTGGCGCGCCGCCGGGTCGTCCTGCACCACCGAATTGCCGGCGGTGGTGGTCGAGGTATTGTCGAGCCCCCAGAGCGAGCCGACGTCGTAAAACAGACCGCCGGTCAGGCCGTATTCCTCGGGCAGACCAAGCGGGAATTCCGCCTCGAAACGGGCGACGGCAAAGTAATTGCCGCCGAGCGCATCATTGACGCCACCGCTGCCGATTTCGCGCGGGCCGATGCCGCCGGGCTCAAAACCGCGCATCCGCGACGACCCGAGGTTGAAGCGGTCGATCACCCGGCTGTCGTTGCTGCCGGTCCAGAGCGCGCCGCCCTCGACAACCGCGCGCAGGGTGACTTCCTCGTTGCGCACCTTCTTCTGGCCCACCGCGCGGGCCACCGTGGTGACCGAGGTGACATCCCCGCCCAGGCCGGCGAAATCCTGGCTGAATTGCAGCCGCACGCCGGCGGTCGGATCAAGCCCGGTGTCGATCGTGTCAAAGGTATAGGTATAGCCCAGCCCGCTGGAGAACAGCGCGCCCTGATCGACCTCGGCGGTCAGGATATCGCCCAGATCGCTGCCGGCGTTGAGCATCTCGGAATAGCGCGCGGTATAGCGGCCCTGAAGCGTGCTGTATTCGGCCACCGGAAAGGTCAGGCTGGTGGTGAACCGGCCAATCGCCGTGTCATAGCTGTCGTCGTACTGGTTGTCGGTTTCCGAATAGTTCAGCCCGATGCCGAACCGCAGATCGCGGTTGAGAAAGGCCGGCTCGGCGAAGGTGAACCCGTAGCTCCGGGTGCCCGAGGCGGTCGAAAGCTCGACCCCGAGTGCCTGGCCACGGCCCAGGAAATTGCGCTCGTTGAACGACAGGTTGAGGCCAAAGCCGCCGTCGGTCGAATAGGTGCCGCCAAAGCCGATCGAGCCGGTGGGCGCCTCTTCGACATCGACATCCACGATCACCTGCTGCGGCGTCGAACCTTCGCGGGCGTTGACATCGGCATTGCCGAAAAAGCCCAGCGCGCGGATGCGTTCGGCCGATTGCCGGATCTCGCGCGGGTTGAAGGGATCGCCTTCGACCACCTTGAACTGGCGCCGGATCACCCGGTCGAGCGTGGTGGTGTTGCCTTCAATATCGATCCGCTCGATGAAGATCCGCGGACCGCGCGACAGCACGAATTCCACATCCAGTTCGAGCGTCCGGTCGTTGCGGGTGATCCGCGGCTCGACGCGGATGAAATTCAGCCCCCGGCGGTTGGCCAGCCGCTCCATCCGCGCAATCTCGTTCTCGACCAGCGCCGGCGAATAGACCACGCCGGGACGCACGCGCAGAATCTCGGCGAATTCGGCCGGATCGACATCCGCCAGATCGGAGGTGGCGGTGACTTCGCCAAAGGTGAACTGCTGGCCTTCCTGCACGTTGAAGGTGACGAAATAGCCGTCACGCTCTTCGGCGATCTCGGCATTGACCGAATTGATGCGGAAGTCGACATAGCCGCGCGACTGATAGAAATCGGTCAGCACCTGCTTGTCGAATTCGATACGATCCTCGACAAAGCTGTCCCGGCGGATGATGGCACGGAACAGACCGGCCTGCTTGGTGCCCAGCACCCGGCGCAACCGGCGGTCGGAATAGACATTGTTGCCGACGATCGACACCCGCTCGACCTCGATCACCCCGCCCTCGAGGATCTCGAAGGCGAGATCGACGCGGTTGTCGGAACGGCGGATCAGCTTGGGCGTCACCCGGGCAGCGGCGCGGCCCTGCTCGGCATAAGCCTGCACGATGATCCCGGCGTCGCGTTCGGCGGTGGCGGGGTTGAACACCCGCCGCGATTCAGAGGTCACCAGCCCGGCCAGATCCTCATCCTTGATCCGGCGGTTGCCCTCGAACACCACGCGGTTGATGGTGGGATATTCCACCACGCGGATCACCAGCTTGTTGCCAACCGGCACGATCTCGACCTCTTCGAAGAGGCCGGAGGCCAGGATGCGCTGATAGGCATCGTTCAATTCGGCGGCCGTGACCGTCTGGCCGCGGGCAATGCCGGCGTAGCTCAGGATCGTGGCCGGCTCGATACGCTGCGAGCCCTCGATGGAAACCTCGGTGAAAGTATAGCTCTGCGCCAGGGCCGGCTGCGGCAAAACCGCCGCCTGAACCGCAAGGGCCGCCGCGCTGGCAAACAGGACAGATTTGACCGCTTTTACTGCCGCACGTTCATTGGCGCGCGTTCCCACTCGATTTTTCATGAGCCAATCCGTTATCTTCCCACGCCTTGGTGAGTATCGGGATCATGCCGGGTTGTCAAAACCATGCAAGCCCGCAAAAGCAGGAATTTTTCCGGTGTGGCCACAAAATATGGGAGTGTTCAGAGGAAAGTCGCCAGATATCCGCTCAGCACCAAGGCGCCCGCCATCGTGCCGACAAACAGAATCCGGTCGGAATTGAGGTGTGCGATCAGGCGCAGGCCGCGGTATCCATCTGTCAGTGTCTGCATTTTCTCGCTCTTTATCGGGCGTTACGCAGATCAACGTAACAGCGGATCTTGGCAAGATTAGGGCAACTTCCCGGGCCGGCTGGCGCCCCGGGGCCGCAGAATTTTCCGCCGGGCGCGCGCAATCGGCGATCCTCTGCCTACGGGCAGAGGATCAGATCGTTCGAGAGCGAGAACACCATGACGGAGAGCACGATGCCAAGCCCGATGGTCATCAGCACGCCCAGCACCTTGTCATGCGGCGGCCGGCCGACCACGGCCTCATAGGCATAAAACACCAGGTGGCCGCCATCGAGCACCGGGATCGGAAACAGGTTGAGCAGCCCCACCGCCGCAGAGAGCACCGCCACGAACCACAGGAAATTCGAAGTGCCCTGCGCCGCCATCTGGCCCGACGTTTCTGCAATGCCCACCGGGCCCGAGAGATTGCAGCTCGAGATCTGGCCGGTGATGATGTGCCACAACCCGGAGACCGAGCCCTCCATGATCGCCCAGGTCTGCCGCACCCCGCCCTGAAGTGCCTGGCCGAACCCCGGGGTCGAGGTGGCGGGTTCAAAGAACAGCCCGCCAACCACGCCGACGCGCCAATAAGTGACAAAGCCACCCTCGGCGCCGGGCTCGTCCACCCGGCGCGGCGCCAAGGCAAATTCCAGCACTTCGCCATCGCGCCAGACGTCGAGCAGCAGCGCCCTGCCCTCCGAGGTTTCCACCGCTTCCTTGATCTGGTCGAAGGTCGCGATCTCATTGCCATCAACGCTCAGGATCACATCGCCGGGCGCGAGCCCGACGTCATAGGCGGCCGAGCGCGGCACCAGCCGGGTGACGTTCGGCGGATACGGATAAGGCCCTGTGACGGTCAGTTCCTGCCCGTCGCGCAGGATGCGGTAATCGAGATCGTTCTCCGGCGGCAGCGCCTCGGCAAAGGCGGCAAATCCCTCGGCGTCGCTGAAATCCGGCACCTCCTGCCCGGCGATCGACAGAAGCACATCGCCTTCCTGCAATTCCTGCACGCTGGGCATCGGGCGCAGCTCGCCCACGGTCAGCGGCTCGGAGATCACGCCGCGGGTCAGGAACAGCGCCGAAAACAGCACGAAGGCCAGCACGAAGTTGAACATCGGCCCGGCCGCGACCGTGGCGGTGCGCGCCCAGAGCGGCGCGCCGGCCATGGTGGTACGTTTCTCGTCTTCGGAAAGCCCCTCGATCGCTGCCTCGTCGGTGCCGGCAGAGGCCGCATCGGCATCGCCGCGGAACTTGACGTAGCCGCCCAGCGGCAGCGCCGCGACCTGCCAGACGGTGCCGTGCTTGTCGGTGCGCTTGAACAGCACCGGGCCGAAACCCAGCGAGAAGACATCCGCCTTGATCCCCGACCAGCGGCCCACGATGTAATGGCCGTATTCGTGGATGGCGACGATGATCGACAGCGCCACCACAAAGGCCGCCAATGTGAACAACGTACCGCCAAATTGCGGAATCAACTGCGAAATTTCCAAGCCGCCCTACCTTTTTGATCTGTCCCGGATGACCCGGTCTGCTTCTTCCCGTGCCAAATGGTCTACGCGCGCGACGTTATCAAGGGTCATTGCGGCGTCAATGAGGCCCGGCTGGCCTGACAATCGGGTGAGCACCTCTTCGACAACCTCGGCCATCTCGGTAAAACCGATGTCCCGCGCGATGAACCGGTCGAGGCTGCGTTCCTTGGCGGCGTTGAAGGCCGCACCCGACAGCCCGCCCGTCTCCATCACCTCGCGCGCCAGCCGCAGCGCCGGCCAACGGGTCTCGTCCGGCGCGCGGAAGCTGAGCGTGGCGATCTGGGCCAGATCGAGCCGTTCGACCGGCACTGCGCCGCGCTCGGGGTAATGCAGCGCGAAGCCGATGGCGTGGCGCATGTCCGCCGGGCCGACATGCGCCATCAAGCCGCCGTCGCAGAACCCCACCAGCGCGTGAACGAGGCTTTCGGGATGTACCAGCACCTCGATCTTGTCAGGCGACAACCCGAAGAACTCTTTTGTTTCAATGACCTCCAACGCCTTGTTGAACATCGAGGCGCTGTCGATGGTGATCCGCTGGCCCATGTCCCAGTTGGGATGGGTGGCCGCCTGTTCCGGCGTGGCCTCGCGCAGCCGCTCCAGCGGCCAGTCGCGGAAGGCCCCGCCCGAGGCGGTGATGATCACCCGTTCGACGGCCTCGATATCCTCGCCGATCAGCGCCTGGAATACCGCCGAATGCTCGCTGTCCACCGGCAGCACCCGGCCACCGTGGGCCTTGGCCGTGGCGCTGACCAGCGCGCCGGCGCAGACCATGCTTTCCTTGTTGGCCAGCGCCAGTGTCGCGCCGTGTTCCAGCGCTTTGAGCCCGGGCGCCAACCCCGCCGCGCCGACAATTGCCGACATGACCCAATCGACCGGCCGCGCCGCCGCCTCGATCAGCGCGGTCTCGCCGGCGGCCGCTTCGATACCGGAGCCCGCCAGCGCATCGCGCAGCGCGCCGAGCTTGTCGTCATGCGCCGTCACCGCCAGCCGGGCGCCCAGACGCCGGGCGTCGACCGCCAATTGTGCGATATTGTGGCCGCCGGTCAGCACTTCGACCTGATAGCCCTGCGGATCGCGGGCAATCAGGTCGATGGTGTTCTGTCCGATAGAACCGGTCGCGCCAAGAATGGAGACGCGTCGGGTCATGGCGTTCCCCCGGCGGGGAATACCAGCACCTGCGCCACCAGCAGCAGAAACAGCGCCCCGCCCAGCATGCCGTCAAACCGGTCGAGCAGCCCGCCATGGCCCGGGATCAGCGTCGAGGCGTCCTTGACGCCCACTCGCCGCTTGACAGCGCTTTCGGCAATGTCGCCCATCTGCGAGGCCATGGAAACGGCGATGCTGACGCCGATCACATCCGGCCCCGAGGCGCCCGAAAGCCAGTAGATCACGCCGACACTCCCGGCGCCGAGCCAGCCGGCAACCGTGCCCGACCAGGTCTTCTTGGGGCTGACGCGGGGCCAGAATTTCGGCCCGCCGATCATCCGCCCGGCGAAATAGCCCGCCACATCGGTCACCACCACGACCAGCACCAGCCACATCAGCCAGGCCATACCGTAATCCTGCCGCAGCGCCACCATGCCATAGGAGGCCAGCAGGATCGCCGCCGAAAATGTCATGAAAACCGTGCGATGCGCCTTGAGCCGGCTCAGCCCGACAAACGCCGGCGCCATCATCAGCGGCAGGGCAAAGCCCGGCGGAATCAGCGTGCCGATCAACAGGCACAGCCCGGCCAACCCGGCCAGCAAAAGCGCCTGTTGCGACCCGCCGCCGATCAGCCGCACCAGTTCCCAGATCATGGCGCCGCCGATCAGTGCCACCAGACCGCCAAAGACCCAGCCGCCGAACCAGATCGCCACCAGCCCGACGCCGATCATCACCACCGCCGAGACCAGGCGGACGATCAGATCATCCCATTTGCCGCTGCTGTCTGCCATGTACTCAGACCTTTACCGCGCCGAACCGGCGCTCGCGTTTGCCATAGGCCCCGACCAGCCGTCCAAATTCCTCGCGGGTGAAATCCGGCCAAAGCGTGTCGATGAATTCATATTCCGCATAGGCCGACTGCCAGAGCAGGAAATTCGACACCCGGGCCTCGCCGCTGGTGCGGATCACCAGGTCGGGATCGGGCAGCACGCAGGTATCGAGGTATCTCGGCAGGGTTTCCTCATCGACGCTCTCGGGATCGAGCTTGCCGTCGCGCACGTCACGGGCCAGCCGCTTGGTGGCGCGGGCCACCTCGTCGCGGCCGCCGTAATTCAGCGCGATGGTCAGATTGGTGCCGGTGCATTCCCGCGTCGTCTCTTCGGCCTCGTCCATCAGCGCGCGCAGCTTGGCATCAAGCCGCACCCGGTCGCCGATGAAGCGAACCTGGACATTGTCGCGCCGGAAGGCCTCCATCTCCTTGTGGATGTAGCGCCGGAACAGGCTCATCAGCCCGGCCACCTCGGTCTGAGTCCGCTTCCAGTTCTCGGTCGAGAAGGCAAAGATGGTGACGTATTTCACCCCGAATTCCGGGCAGGCCTCGACAATCTCGCGCACCCGGCGGGCGCCTGCCTGGTGACCGAACAGCCGCGGCCGGTGGCGCAATTGCGCCCAGCGGCCGTTGCCGTCCATGATGATCGCCACATGGCGCGGGCCGCGGTGCGTCTCCGATTGGTTTGCGTCGCGCGCCATTGATCCTCCGTCGGTGTCAAACCGGCCCCGGTGAAGAGGCGGCAAGGTCGCTCAGACCTGCATGATCTCGGCTTGCTTGGTCTCAAGCGCTTCGTCCACCTTCTTAACATAGGTGTCCGTCAGCTCCTGAACGGCATTTTCCCAGAATTTCTGGTCGTCTTCCGAAATACCGTCGGTCTTGGCCTTCTTGATCTGCTCCATGCCGTCACGGCGCACGTTGCGGATCGAGACGCGGGCATGTTCGGCATATTGGCCGGCCACCTTGGTCAGATCGCGGCGGCGTTCCTCGTTGAGCTCGGGGATCGGCAGCATGATGATGGTGCCGTTGAGCTGCGGATTGATGCCGAGGCCGCTTTCACGGATGGCCTTTTCGACCTTGCCGACAAGGCCCTTGTCCCAGACGTTGATCGTCACCATGCGCGGTTCGGGCACGTTGACGGTGCCGACCTGGTTGATCGGGGTCGGGCTGCCATAGGCATCGACCATCACCGGCTCCAGCATCGAGGCCGAGGCCCGACCGGTGCGCAGCGAGGCGAACTCGGTCCTGAGGTTGGCCATGGCACCGTCCATGCGGCGCTCGAGATCGTCGGTATCAAGAATGAAATCGTCGGACATTCTGCTCATTCCCCTTGGGTTCAGGCGATATTTCCCGGGTCATAAGACATTGGATCGCCGATGTATAGCGCTCTTGGCCGGCCATCGCGACACGCCCGGCACCGCCGGCGCGATTGACAGGTCGGACCCGGCCCCGCATCATTCCGGCACGACACCGAATTTCTATTATCCCTTGTTTTGACAATTTGAGGTCTCCAATGGCGACGATATTCGCAACCGAGTCAATTGGCCTTGACGGGCTGTTTCAATTCTCCCCTCTTCCATATGCGCATGTCGGCGGGCCCGGGAATACCACCTGGACCGGCAACGGCTATGACAACACCTATGCCGGAGGGCTGGGCGATGACATGCTCTACGGCCTTGGCGGCAACGACAACCTGTACGGCAACAGCGGCAACGACACGCTGTTTGGCGGTCCGGGGAACGATTTCCTGAGCGGCTACTCCGGATTCGACGAGATATTCGGCGCGGCCGGAAATGACACCCTGCGGGGCGGCGACGGGGCCGACGATCTGTCTGGCGGCGACGATCACGACTGGCTCTCTGGCGGGCGCGACAACGACTTTTTGTCAGGCGGCTTCGGCAACGATACGCTGTATGGCAATACCGGCCGCGACACCATCGAAGCCGGCGCCGGCGACGATTACATCAGCGGGCATTACGGCCACGACCTGCTACTCGGCCACAGCGGCGACGACACCATCCTGGGCGGGCGTGGCAACGACCGGATCTACGGCCATGCCGGCGACGACTGGATCAACGGCGGATCGCTGGATGATTCCATCAATGCCGGCTATGGCGATGATTTCGTGCTGGGCGGTCTCGGCAACGACACGATCACCGGCGACTGGGGCGACGACTCGCTTTACGGCAACAGCGGCGACGACGATCTCTCGGGTGGCGGCGGCGCCGACTACCTGAGCGGTTTTTCCGGCGACGACAGCCTCTATGTCGGCGACAGCGATACCGCCTCGGGCGGCACCGGCGAAGATCATTTCTATTTCGGCTTTGGCACCGGCACCTCTGTGATCACCGATTTCGAGCTCGGCGAAGACCAGATTCACCTGCGGTATGACGAGTTCACCGGTTATGTCGGCGGCACGCTCGACCGGGCCGCGCAGGTGGGCGACGACGTGGTTCTGACCCTGGAATGGACCGACGTCTGGGAACCGGACCAGCGGTTCACCCAGAGGATCGTGCTCGAGGATTTCTCGATCGACGACGTCAGCAGCGAGATCTTTGGCTGGTCCTGGGCGTGAGCTGCAAGGGGGGCTGTCCCGGCCCCCCGCCGCATGTCGGCGCCGGCCTCAGGGGCCGACCTTGGTATAGGTGCCCTCGCCCGCGAGGATGCCGCGGAAGCCGCCCGGCTCGTCCAGCGAAAAGACGATGATCGGCAGCGAGTTGTCGCGTGCCAGCGCGATTGCCGAGGCATCCATCACGCCGAGATGTTTTTGCAGCACCTCGTCATAGCTCACCTGGTCATAGCGCACCGCGTCGTCGTGCTTGACCGGATCCTTGTCATAGACGCCATCGACCTTGGTGCCCTTGAAGATCGCCTGGCAGGACATCTCGTTGGCGCGCAGGGTGGCGGCGGTGTCGGTGGTGAAATAGGGGTTGCCGGTGCCGGCGGCAAAGATGCAGACCCGCTTCTTCTCGAGGTGGCGCACGGCGCGGCGGCGGATGTAGGGCTCGCAGACCTGATCCATCGGAATCGCCGAGATGACGCGGGTAAAGACGCCGAGACCCTCGAGCGCCGATTGCATCGCCAGGGCGTTCATCACCGTCGCCAGCATGCCCATGTAATCGGCCGTGGTCCGTTCCATCCCCTGGGCGCTTCCCTGCAACCCGCGGAAAATGTTGCCGCCGCCGATCACCATGCAGATCTCGACCCCCAGGGCATGGACCGATTGCACCTCGCGGGCGATCCGTTCGACGGTGGGCGGGTGCAACCCGTAGCCCTGGTCGCCCATCAGCGCCTCGCCGGAAATTTTCAGAAGGACGCGTTTGTACTTGGTGGCGCGGGCATCGGTGTCGGTGGCAGCAGACATGGTGTACTCCGGTGAGGCGGCTGGCTAAATTGGCGGCAAAATGTCGGAAAACACGGGGCAGTTCAATGCAGCATTCGGGGGAAAGACAGATCCCTTGCACCTCTCTTGCATCAGCGGGGCCCTTGCATGCGCCTTGACCTTGCCAATCTCTCGCCCGAGCGCTCGGTTCTGATCGCCGGCCCCACCGCCAGCGGCAAATCGGCCCTGGCGCTGGAGATCGCCGAGCGCCAGGGCGGCGTGATCGTCAATGCTGATGCGATTCAGGTGTTCGAGAACTGGCGCGTGCTGACCGCGCGCCCGGGGGCCGAGGATCTGGCCCGTGCCCGGCATGTGCTATACGGCCATGTCGCCTGGGACGCGGCCTATTCCGTCGGCCACTGGCTGCGCGAGGTGGCGCCCCTGCTGAGCGGGCCCGAACGGGCGATCATCATCGGCGGCACCGGGCTCTATTTCGCGGCGCTGACCGAGGGGCTGGCCGAGATTCCCGCCACCCCGCCCGAGGTGCGCGCCGAAGCCGATGCCCGACGTCTGGACCAGGGGCATGACGCGCTCCTGCCCGAGATCGATCCCGAGACCCGTGCGCGGCTCGATACCCGCAACCCGATGCGGGTGCAGCGCGCCTGGGAGGTGCAGCGAGCCACCGGCCGGGGGTTGGCAAGCTGGCAGGACGCCACGCCGGAGCCGCTGCTGCCCTTCGCGCAGGCCCAGGCGCTGCGCGTCGATGTCGAACGTGACTGGCTCAATGCCCGCATCGCGCGGCGTTTCGACCTGATGCTCGCGCAGGGGGCGCTTGACGAGGCCCGCGCCAACCTGGCCCGCTGGGATCCGGCGCTGCTCAGCTTCAAGGCGATTGGCGCCCCGGAGCTGATTGCGCATCTGCACGGCGAAATTCCGCTGGAAGATGCGCGGGAAAAGGCCACAATCGCCACCTGTCAGTTTGCAAAACGCCAGCGCACATGGCTACGCTCGCGCATGAAAGCGTGGCAGGGAGTGGAGGCGGCGGCTTTGTGCTGAGAAACGGGATTTCCCTTGCGAATGGCGCTGCGGCGCGGCATCAACAGGTGTCTGACCTGAAAGCCTCCAGTGACCGAAAGGACCGGCGTGGCGTGACGATGCAACGATCAGAGCCTGTCGAGGCGCAGACCGCGAAGCCGGCCCTGCCGCTTCGCGTGGTGACGCTTGCCCAGATGACACCGGGCGGCAGCTGGCAGGCCAGCCTGCCCCATGCGCGCGACGATCACCTGCTGGTCTGGATCACCCGCGGTCAGGGCCGCGCCACGATCCGCGGCATCCGTCGCGGCATCGGCGCCAACAACGTGCTGTATCTGCCGCGTGGCACGCAATTCGCGCTGGAAACCGGGCCGCAGTGTTTCGGCCAGGCAATCCTGATCGAAGATGGCGACTATCCGCTTCTACCCGACGCGCCGCAGCACCTGCGGCTCCGCGATGTCCAGGCGCAGGGCGATCTGACGGGCATCGTCGAAATGCTGCAACGCGAGCTGGCCTCGCAGCAGCCGCTACAGGCCGAGGCGCTGGTTGCCCGCTTCAATCTGGCGGCCGTCTGGCTGCGGCGGCAGATGCTGGCGATGTACGACGAGGGCGACAAGGTCTCGCCGGCGCTGATGGGGCGCGAAACCGCCGGGCAGCGCCTGTCGCGCCGCTTTGCCGATCTGCTCGAGGCCGAATTCCGCAGCGGTCGCAACATGGCCGATTACGCCACCCTGCTCGAGGTGACGCCCACCCATCTGACCCGGGTCTGCCGCGAAAATGCCGGGCTGACCGCCGCCGACATGATAACCCAGCGGGTGCTGCATGAGGCGCGGATGCTGCTGATGCGGCCGGAGCCGCCGGTGCAGAACGTGGCCGGACATCTTGGCTTTGGCTCCGCCGCCTATTTCTCGCGCTTCATCCAGCATCACACCGGGCAGCCGCCGTCGGCGCTGCGCCGCACCGCGCTGCACGAGGGCGGCCCGCGTCCGAAACCGGCGCCGGGGCCGCTGTTCCGTCACCACAGCGGCGGAGGCTGAGCCGCCGATGCGGCTGTTCGTGGCACTGCCCCTGCCCGAGGAGGCCCGCGATGCGCTGAGCGATCTGCAAACGGGCCTGCGGGTGGGCCGGCAGGTGGGGGCGGATCAGTTTCACGTCACCCTGGCCTTCTTTGCCGAGGTCGCGCCGCAGCAGCTCGCCGATCTGGACGCGGCGCTCGAGGAGATCCGCGCCTGGCCCTTCGACGTGGCGTTTTCCGGGGTGGATATCTTTGGCGGCAGCAAACCGCGCCTTGTGGCCGCCATGGTGCGGCCTTCGCCAGAGCTGGAAACGCTGCACCGCGCCGTGCAGGGCGCGGCGCGACTGGCCGGGCTTCGCCCCGAGCGCCAGAAGTTCAAGCCGCATGTGACGCTGGCGCGCTTTGGCGCGCGACCGCCCGCCGGGCTGGCCGACGAGGTGCAGCGCTACCTGTCAGACACGGCGCGGGCCGAGATCCCGGGTTTTGTGGCGCAGGCCATCGCCCTCACCCGGTCAACCCTGGGCGGCGGCGCGCCGGTCTATGACGATCTGGCCGTCTATCCCTTCCGGCCCCTGCCCGACGGCTGGGCCGATCTCTGAGGCACTCAGCTGCCCCAGATCACTTTCACGTAGTTCCGGGTTTCCCGGTAGGGCGGAACGCCGCCGTATTTCAGCACCGCACCCGGCCCGGCGTTATAAGCGGCGAGCGCCAGCCGCCAGGAGCCAAAGGCATCATATTGCTGCTTGAGATAGCGCGCGCCGCCGCTGAGGTTCTGTGCCGGATCCTCGCGGTTCACGCCGAGCCTTCGGGCTGTACCGGGCATCAGCTGCGCCAGCCCATAGGCGCCCTTGTGGCTCAGTGCCTCGGGGTTCCAGCCGCTTTCCTGCTGCACCAGCCGCAGGAACAGATCCTCGGGGACGCCATGGGCGCGCGCCGCATCGCGGGCCATGCCGGAATAGACCCCCTTGTACGTGCCGGTGTAGCGCTGGTTCGGTCCCTGCCCCGCGTCATCCCATTTGGTCGGGGTCGCCACCTTGGGCGGCTGCAACCTGACCGAATTGTTGTATTGCTGGGCGGCGCGACGGTCGAGCACGCCGGTCTTGGATTTGAAGAGATTGGCCTGGCCCTTGGTCGAGATCGTTTCGGCCTGGCCGGCGAGCGGCAGAAGAGCCGCCGCAAAAGCTACGCATAGCACCTTGCGCATACACACTGTCCCCACGTCGTTTTGGCGCAATATACCCAAAATTCCGGATTCGGCCAGACCGGCACCCGTTTGCCATTTATCAATCATGATCAGGTGAGGTAGGCTCCGCCGAACTTCGCCGCCGGATTCGGAATTCGGCGCAATCAGAACGTGCAACTTGGGGGCAATATGGCCGGGTCAGTCAACAAAGTCATTCTCATCGGAAATCTCGGGCGCGACCCGGAAGTGCGGACCTTTCAGAATGGCGGTAAGGTCTGCAATCTGCGCATCGCAACCTCCGAAACCTGGAAGGATCGCAACACCGGTGAACGCCGCGAGCGCACCGAATGGCATTCGGTCGCGATCTTCAACGAAGGGCTGGTGCGCGTCGCAGAGCAATATCTGCGCAAGGGATCAAAGGTTTACCTCGAAGGTCAGCTTCAGACCCGCAAATGGCAGGACCAATCCGGCCAGGATCGCTATTCCACCGAGGTGGTGTTGCAGGGCTTTGGCAGCACCCTGACCATGCTCGACGGTCGCGAGGGCGGCGGCGGTGGCGGCGGCTTTGGTGGCAGCGGCCAGGGCAACTACGGCGGCGGCTATGACAGCGGCCCGCAGGATCAGGGCTATGGCGGTGGCGGCAGCCAGGGCGGCGGAAACCCGCCCAGCCGCGACATCGACGACGAAATCCCGTTCTGACACCGGGGCCGGCCAAGCGCCGGCCCTTTTCTTTTGCAGCTTCTTTTGCAGCAGTCTCGGCCGTCTTCACCGCGCTTTCGACCGAGCGCCCGCGGCGTTCCGGCGGGCAAACCGCCGCCGGTGTCTCAGGCGACTTCCGCCGCCCGGTCCCGGATACGCTCCACCATCGCCCGCAGCCCGTTCGAGCGCTGCGCCGACAGGTGATCGTTCAGCCCCAGCCGCGCCAGCTCGCCGCCGGCGTCGACGCCCGGCACCTCGGACACCGGCAGCCCGTTGTAAAGCGACCGCAGCACGGCAATCAGACCGCGCACGATCATCGCATCGCTGTCGCCATCGAAATGAAACGCCCCGCCCTCGGGGCGGATGTGCAGCCAGACCTGGCTGGCGCAGCCCTCGACCTTGGTGGCGGGCACCTTGAGCGCTTCGTCGAGCGGGGCCATGTCGCGGCCCTTCTCGATGACGTAGCGATACCGGTCTTCCCAGTCCTCGAGGAATTCGAAATCCTCGACAATCTCTTCAAATGCAGCGCTGGCCATAACCCCTCCGATGCAACTGTTCCTCACCTATGCAGCCAAATGCCAAAGGTCCAGTCGCAATCGCTTTTCAACCCGCGGCCAATGCGCTAACCCAAGGCAACGACAAAGGGAGTGGCCCATGCGCAAACTGGTTCTGGCATCACTGGTGGTGGCGACGTCGCTGGCGGGCTGTGCCGCGGTGCGCGACTCCCGGGTGAATCCGGCCAATTGGTTCGGGCGCAGCGAGACCGTCGCCACCCCGCCGGCCGAGAGCGAGGTGAACACGCTGATCCCCGAGCGGCGGGCGTTCTTTGGCAAACGCGACGCACCGCCCTATGAAGGCGCGCTGGTGGAACAGGTGACCGAGTTGCACATCCGCCAGGTGGCGGGCGGCGCGGTGGTCGAAGTTTCGGGCGTGCTGACCTCGATCGAAGGCTATGATGTGCGTCTCGTCGCGCTCGAGGAGGCCGAAGCCGGCAGCCTGAGCTATGAGTTCCGCGCCGTCCAGCCGCGCTATGGTGAGGGGGTGGGCAATGCCCATGCGCGCGCCGTCACCGCCGCCATTCGCCTGACGGAACAAGAGCTTGCCGGCATTCGGACAATCCGCGTGCTGGCTCGCGACAACATCCGCAGCGCCAGCCGCTAATTCCGGGGGATCACGGGATCAGGGGGCGCCGCCCCCCGTTGCCCGGTGATCGTCAGAGTTCGACGATCTGCACATCGTTGCCGCGCACCGTCAGCGCGACCTGACCGGCGCACAGCCGCAGCGCATCCCGGCCAAAGACCTCGTGCCGCCAGCCGCGCAGCGCCTGGACGTCGCGCAGCCCGGCGGCAAGTGCGTCGAGATCCGCCGATGGCGCCACCAGCCGCGAAGCCACGTCGCTGGCCTCGGTCTTGGCCTTGAGCAGCACCCGCAACAGATCGGCCAGCGCCGGATTGACTTGCAGCTTTTCGCGCGAGCGATCGATCTGCGGCATCTTGTCGGGCGGACAGTTCAGCCCGGCCTGCACCGCGGCCAGGATGCCTTCGGCAATCTCGCCCCGCCGTGCCTCGCGCAGCAGCAGCCGGGACCGGCCCAGATCGGCGACCGAGCTCGGCTTGGTCGAGGCCAGCTCGAGCATGGCATCGTCCTTGAACACCCGGTTGCGCGGAATGTCCTTGGTCTGGGCATAGGATTCGCGAAACCGCGCCAGCTCGCGCACGATGGCCAGGAATTTGGGCGTCGTGGTGCGGGTGCGCACCCGCTGCCAGGCCTCTTCCGGCCGCATGATATAGGTTTCCGGGTCTTCGAGGATCGACATTTCCTCTTCCACCCAATGGGCCCGGCCGGTCTTTTCCAGTTTGGCGGCGAGGAATTCGTAGATCGTGCGCAAATGCGTGACGTCGGCCAGCGCGTATTTCTGCTGCGCCTCGGTCAATGGCCGGCGCGACCAATCGGTAAACCGCGAGGTCTTGTCCAGCCCCTTGCGGGCAATCGCCCGCACCAGCTTTTCATAGCCCACCTGTTCGCCGAAGCCGCAGACCATGGCGGCGACCTGGGTGTCGAACAGCGGATGCGGGATCACCCCGGCATCGACAAAGAAGATCTCGAGATCCTGCCGTGCGGCGTGGAACACCTTGACGACATTGCCATCCCGGAACAGCTCGTACATCGGATCGAGCGACAGCCCCTCGACCAGAGGATCGATCAGCACGGCATTGCTGTCGTCCTTGCCCGGCATGGCCATCTGCACAAGACACAGCTTGGAATAATAGGTCCGTTCCCGGAGGAACTCCGTATCCACGGTGACATACGGTTCCTGACGCGCGGCGGTGCAGAATTCGGCCAATTCCGCGGTCGTCGTAATAATACGCATAGGCGCCCTTTTTTATTTTATCGCGCTCCCTCAAAGCCAGCATATGAGCTAAAAACCGGGATGAAAAGAGCGTGCGACGGCTTATACGCGACGGAATTGCGTGCAGAATTGGCGCAATACCGCCGGATAAAGCCTGTGTTCCTCTACCAAAACGCGCGCCGCAAGGCTCTCGGGCGTGTCGTCCGGCGCGATCCTGACTTCTGTCTGGCCCAGGACCGGCCCGTCATCAAGCTCTGGCGTGACCAGATGCACCGAACAGCCGGCCTCGGCATCGCCGGCGGCCAGCGCCCGCGCATGGGTGTCGAGCCCCTTGTATTTCGGCAGCAACGAAGGGTGGATGTTGAGCATCCGGCCCTGCCAGCGGGTGACGAACTCCGCCGTCAGCACCCGCATGAAGCCAGCCAGGCAGAGGATGTCGGGGCGGGCCGCCTCCAGCGCCGCCTGAAGCTCGGTCTCGAATCCGGCCCGGTCCTTGCCGAAGGGACGATGATCGACCACCGCCACCTCGATCCCGCGCGCCCGCGCCTTGTCGAGCCCGCCGGCATCCGGCCGGTTCGACAGCACAAGGCAGGGCCGCGCCGGATGATCGCCCGTCATGCTGTCGACCAGCGTCACCATGTTCGATCCGCCACCGGAAATCAGGATGGCGACGCGCAGGCTCATGCAAGCGACCCGCGATAGGTCACGCCGGCGCCCTCGGTGACGTGGCCCAGCGCATGCACCTGTTCGCCGGCCTCGATCAGCACCTTGATGATCTCGCTGGCGCGGTCGGCTTCGACCACCAGCACCATGCCAATGCCGGAATTGAAGGTCTTGAGCATCTCGGCCTCGGCCAGACCGCCGGTCTCGGCCAGCCATTTGAACACCGGCGGCAGATCCCAGGAATCGAGATCGATCTCGGCGCCCTGCCCCTCTTTCAGCACCCGTGGCAGATTTTCCGTCAGCCCGCCGCCGGTGATATGCGCCAGCGCATGCACGCCGCCCGCGCGCACCGCCGCCAGAGCCTGTTTGACATAGAGCCGCGTCGGCCGCAGCAGCGCCGCGCCCAGCGTGCCCTCGCCCCAGGGGCAATCGTCGTCCCAGACCAGACCGGAGACCTCGACGATCTTGCGCACCAGGCTGTAGCCGTTGGAATGCACGCCGTCGCTGGCCAGGCCCAGCAACACATCGCCCGCTTTTACCCCCTCGGGCAAGGCTGTGCCACGCTCCATCGCGCCGACCGAGAAGCCGGCGAGATCGAAATCGCCTTCTGGATACATGCCGGGCATTTCCGCCGTCTCACCGCCGATCAGCGCGCAGCCCGAAAGCGCGCAGCCCTCGGCGATGCCTTCGATGATCCGCGCGGCGGTTTCGGTCTCGAGCTTGCCGGTGGCGAAGTAGTCGAGGAAAAACAGCGGCTCGGCCCCCTGGCACACCAGATCGTTAACACACATGGCAACGAGGTCGATACCGACGCCATCCACCTCGCCAGTGTCGATCGCAATGCGCAGCTTGGTGCCCACGCCGTCGGTGGCGCCGACAAGGATTGGATCCTCGTAGCCTGCGGCCTTGAGATCGAAGAGCGCGCCAAAACCGCCCAGCCCCGACATCACGCCGGGCCGCGCCGTGCGCTTGGCGGCGGGTTTGATCCGCTCGACAAGGGCATTGCCCGCATCGATATCCACACCGGCCTGGCTGTAGGTCAGCCCGCTCTTGCCCGTCTCAGCGCTCATCGCCCGCTCCGTCCTGTCACTTGGTCTGCGCCCGGTTAAAACATCGCGTCGACAGGCGCAATCTGAAAGCCTTGACCCTGCCGGCGTGGCTGGATACTCCAAGCGCAAGGCGGGCCTGTAGCTCAATTGGTTAGAGCAGAGCGCTCATAACGCTTTGGTTGCGGGTTCAAGTCCTGCCGGGCCTACCAAGCCGTCTTGCTGATGGACATGCCTTCGCCGACCCCCTTCTGCTGCCATATTTGCTTTCGCGCGTGGCCTGAGTTGACGTAACGTCAATCGCGTGACGTGCACGATTTTTTCCCTTTTCTCCTCCTGATTGATATATTCATCCGCACCATCTCAAAGCGGTTTGCACGATGTTTGTCGTTTCATGAAACTCGCAATTATCCGCCAACGCCTGCCGTCCGTGGCGCCGACGCTGGCCACGGCAGCAGCGATCGAGGTCGGTCACCTTGGCAACTTTCAGTTGCCGATTCCGTTTCTGCTCTTGATCGCAAGCATGATGTACGCCGGCACCACCGGAGGCCGGATCGGCGGCATGCTGTCGGCGGCGATCTGTAGCGTGATGCTGCTGCACGGGCATGTCAGCGGCTTTGGACCGCAGATGATCATCGCCTCGCTGCCGCTCACCCTGGCCTCGATCGCGATTTTCGCTACCATGGGCTATTTCGTCGGCCGCATCGCCGATCAACGCGATGCGCTGATGGAAAAACGCCTGGAGGCGCAGCGCCGCGACCAGGAACAGCCCCTGTTGCTGGCCGCCAAGGTCGCCGGGATGGGCTATTACATCTGGGACACCGTAAACGACCTGCCGGTGGTGGTCTCCGAACAGCACGCCCGCAATCACGGCGCCAGCGTCGAAGCCTTCCTGGCCACCGCGGCCTCTGCCGGGGGCGCAATCGGCCTGGTGCATCCAGACGACCGGCAGCGGGTGAAGGAAGGATGCCGCGAGGTATTGAAAGGCGTGCCGGTGACGCTGGAATACCGTGTTCCCGTCGGCGACGAGACGCGATGGATCCGGGCCAGCGTGGAACCGCAGACAGACGACTGCGGCAATGTCGTACGAGAGGTCTGCGCCTCGCTCGACATTACCGAGCAAAAGACCAACGAACGCATTTTTGCCGAGGCGCAACGGCTTGATGCCGTCGGGCGTTTGACGGCGGGAATTGCCCATGACTTCAATAACATACTGACCGTTGTTACAGGAAACGTCGAACTGTGCCGCCTGGAGAGCGACAGCGCTGATCAACGCGAGCTCCTGACCCAGGCGCTTGACGCCACCGCCCGCGGGGCCAAGCTCACGAAACAGCTTCTGGCCTTTGGCCGCCGTTCCGTGCTGGCGCCAGAAGCGCTGGACGCCAATCGCGTGATCAACCGGCTGGATGGGCTGTTCCGGCGCACCCTGCCTTCGACGATCCGCGTTGAAACCCAGTTGGGGCGCGATCTGGGCCCGGTCAAGGCCGATCGCACACAGCTTGAAAGCGCGCTGTTGAACCTTGCTATCAATGCGCGCGACGCCATGCCCGATGGCGGCCAACTTATCGTGACAACCCGCAGCCAGACGGTCACCGAGGCCGAGCCAACCGCGGGATTGGAGGCGGGCACCTATGTCGTCATTTCGGTCGCCGACACCGGAACCGGCATCTCGGAAACGGCGCTGGAGCGGGTGTTCGAACCGTTTTATACAACGAAGCCAATCGACAAGGGTTCGGGGCTCGGGCTGCCGATGGTCTATGGGTTCGTGATCCAATCCGGCGGCCATATCACGCTCAAGAGCCAGCCGGGGCATGGCACGCAGGTCGAAATGTTCCTGCCCCGCGCCACCAGCGAGTTGGAAACCGCCCCTGACGACGCGCCTGCGCCCGCATCCGAGGCAGTTTCTTCTCCGGTCGATCTGCCTGAAATGGGCCTTCTGATCGAAGACCCTGCCGCCTGGCAAAAGACGGCACAGCCTCGCCGCGCCCCACAATGAATCAGGCTCAGGCAATGCATGAAGTTTTCCCGTTATGCCTTTAAAATTAATACTACCTTGCCACCACGATGTCGGCTTGAAGCCCGCCAAGCCGCTCTGAGTGCCCCAGTCGCAGCACCCCGCCATGGGCGCGGGCGATATCGGTCGCAATGGCCAGCCCCAGCCCGACCCCGGGCGCCCGGTTCTGGTTGCGGGAACTGTCGAGCCGCACGAAGGCCCGCGTCGCCGACAGCCGCATGTCTTCGGGAATGCCCGGGCCGTCATCTTCGACCCGAATGCGCAAGGACGTCGCCGTCAAGCTCGCGCTCAACTCGCACTTCGTCCCGTAACGTGTTGCATTTTCGATGAGATTCTCCACTGCGCGCCGGATTGCAATCGGCCTCAGCGCGATCTGTCCCTCCCCCTCGATCTGGCCCAGGGTCACCGGCTTTTCCGCCCGCTGGGCATCCTCGACGATCCGTCGGATCAGCCGCATCGGATCGACCAGATCCGGCGTGCTCTCTTCGGCATTGCCGCGCACGAAATCGAGGAATTCGTCCAGCATCCGCTCCATCTCGCGCACGTCGCGCTGAAGATCAGTCACCTCGTCGTCCTCCAGCATCGACAGCCCCAGCTTCAACCGCGTCAGCGGCGTGCGCAGATCGTGGCTGACCCCCGAGAGCAGCAGCGTGCGCTGTTCGATCTGCCGCTCGATCCGGGCGCGCATATCGAGAAAGGCATGCCCCGCCGCCCGCACCTCGACCGCGCCGGAAGGCGAATATGGCACCACCCGTCCGCGGCCGAAAGCCGAGGCCGCATCCGCCAGCCGAGTGATCGGCCGCAACTGGTTGCGCAGGTAGATATAGGCAATCGGCGTCATGATCAGGCTGAACAGGATCATGTTGAGAATCAATTGATGCGGGTTCGAGGCCGAGACCCCCTTGCGATCGAACCGCAACTCCAGCACCCCCTGCGGCAGATCGATATAGACCAGCGTGTCGCGGTCGTTGGGCAGCGCGATGGCGGCGATCCCCTCGAGTTCGCTGCGCAATTCCCGGATCACCACCAGACCCGACAAATCGAACCAGCGGCGGGTGTCCTGCTCCGGCGCGATTTCCTGCCAGCTCAGCGTGTAATCCAG
Source organism: Marinovum sp. PR37 (assembly GCF_028807375.1). Taxonomy (NCBI): domain Bacteria; kingdom Pseudomonadati; phylum Pseudomonadota; class Alphaproteobacteria; order Rhodobacterales; family Roseobacteraceae; genus Marinovum; species Marinovum sp. PR37. Next base: position 87,723 of record NZ_JARAML010000021.1, read on the forward strand.
CGCCTCGGCCAGCGGCTGCATGGCCGCCGTCGCGGCATCGCGGCTGTCTCCGGTCTCGACCTGCGCCACGATCAGCCGTATCTCGTCGCGGACCGAACGGGTGAGCTGTTCGGTCACGCCTTCGAAGTGACGCTGAACAAAGATCACCGTCACCACCAGCTGCAAGGTCACCACCGGCAGCACCAGAATCAAGGCGGCGCGGCCATAGAGGCTGCGCGGCATATAACGTTTGAGCCATTCGAACGACATGGGTAAGGCTTAGCCGCACAATCCGCCGCATAGAAGGAAAACCCGCATGGCCGCCGAGGAAAACCCGCCCGTTCCGGGGCTTGCAGAGCCGCTTGCCCCCGGTCTGCTTCGCGTGCTTGCGCCCAATCCCTCGCCGATGACCCACTGGGGCACCAACAGCTATCTGCTCGGCCGCCGCGAGATCGCGGTGATCGATCCCGGCCCCGACGATCCGGCGCATCTCGAGGCGCTTCTGCGCGCCCTGCCCGCCGGTGCGCGGATCCGCCATATCATCGTCACCCATGCGCATCGCGATCATTCGCCCCTGGCCCGGCCGTTGGCCGAGGCCACCGGCGCGCCCGTTCATGCCTTCGGCCCCGCCACCTCCGGCCGCAGCGCCGTGATGGCCGCCCTGGCCGACAGCGGGCTGAGCGGCGGCGGCGAAGGCGTCGACCGCGGCTTTGTGCCGGATGAGATCCTGGCCGACGGTGCCGGCCTGCGCACGGACGAATGGGAGCTGACCGCGCTGCACACGCCCGGACACATGGGCAATCACATCTGCCTGGCCTGGGGCGACGCGCTGTTTTCCGGCGATCACGTGATGGGCTGGGCCTCGTCGCTGGTTTCGCCGCCCGATGGCGACCTGACCGATTTCATGGCTTCCTGCGCGCGGCTCGCCAGCCGCCACTGGCAGCGGTTCTACCCCGGCCACGGCGCCCCAATCGCCGATCCCGCCGGCCGGCTCGCCTGGCTGATATCGCACCGCCACGCCCGCGAGGCCGAGATCCTCGCCGCCCTGGCCGATGGCGCGTTGACCGCGACCGAGCTTGCCGCGCGGATATACCGCGACACCCCCGCCGCCCTGCTGCCTGCCGCCAGCCGCAATGTCTTTGCGCACCTCGTTGATCTGACCGGCAAAACCCGCGTGGCGCCGGTATCAGAGCTGGGTTTCGACGGTGGTTTCACCCTTTCCGTGGGGTCATGAATTTTTCTGCAATTTTCTGCCAAAACCCTCTGGACGCCCCGAACCGGCCTCGTTATATCACCCCTCGTGTTCCGGCGTAGCTCAGCGGTAGAGCAGTTGACTGTTAATCAATTGGTCGTAGGTTCGATCCCTACCGCCGGAGCCAAAATCCCCAAGTAGATCAGAGATTTACGAGACACCTCAGCGAGGTGGCTCAGGGGGTGTTTGGCTTTAGTAAGCGTATAGTAAGCAGTTCGTGGGGTCGGATTGAGTAGTTTGTGACAAGGCTCGTAGAGAAGCTGCCATGCATTACGTGCGCAAGCTCTAGCAGGGATATGTTCAGCCCCACTCGCCTGACTGCGCAAATCTATATGAGCCGACGAGCAACGATTTACATACAATCCCTAGTGTTGGGGCGCAGAATGCGCGGCTTTAGCAGCCGCCCGAGGTGACTGCTAACATATAGATTTGCTTGCCAAGCCCTGATTCGATCAGCGACATATTACCTAGCGTAAGCGCCACGCCAATCCCCTTCTGCCGCGCTGACGCCGGCTGTGCGAGTCCTGCTGTCGAGGTGAGACAGGATAGGACGGCAAAATGGACGTCTCTTTGGACGGCTCAACAAATGGCTACGCGGGCAGGATCGAGGTTCTCGAGGGGCGGTCTGGTCGGCGATTTCGGAGCGAGGCGGAGCGGGCGCGGATCGCGGCGGAAAGTATGATGCCCGGAGCGAAGGTCGCCGATGTCGCGCGGCGGCACACGGTGACCCGCTGGCAGGTCTACGATTGGCGCAAGAAGCTGATGACCGGTGCGTTGGCTTTGCCCGCCGAGACGGCTGACGACCCGATGTTCGCGGCGCTTGTCGTTGAGGCGAAACCGGCGCGTCCTGCACCCAGCCCCAAACGGCGCCGCGGTGCGCTCAAATCCAGCAGGATCGAACTGGTGGTCGATGACGTGACCCTGCGGGTGGCGTCGGACATCGACGAAGTGCAATTGACCCATATGATCCGCGCGATCCGGGCGGCCTCGCGATGATCTCGCCGACCGGCGGGTTGCGCGTCTACGTGGCCACGCGTCCGACGGACTTCCGGAAGGGCATAGATGGCCTGGCGCTGCTGGTTCAGGAAACGATGGGGCTCGATCCGTTCAGCGGCGCGGCCTTTGTGTTCCGCGCCAAGCGGGCGGACCGCATCAAGGTCCTGGTCTGGGACCAGACCGGCATCGTTCTGGTTCACAAGCGCCTGGAGGGCGCAAAGTTCGTCTGGCCCAAGGCGCAGGACGGGGTGATGAAGATGTCGCCCGCCCAATTCTCGGCGCTGTTCGAAGGGCTGGATTGGCGGCTGGTCCGCCCCGAGCGCGTGCGGCGGCCGGAACTGGCAGGATAAGGCGTTTCGGGAATTACCTGATCCCTCAAGCATCGCCAAAAGCCCGAGAGCGCCGAAGGCGTGGCAGAATTGGCGATTCCGGGCTTTTCCTGAAACGCCATGGCTGCGGCAGAGAGACTCGGCACGGCATTCGCAATGGCAGGCCATCGGCCATTGTGCTTGATCCGGGACATGACCGACACAGCCTGGACCTGTCGCGGGATTGTGCCGCTCCTTTGACCACGTATCG
>NZ_JARAML010000022.1:0-88131 GCF_028807375.1 Marinovum sp. PR37
GCCCGACCCCGCCGTCAAGTGGATCATCGATAAAGACGGGTGACCGCGCCGGCATTCAACCGGACATCTGCGCCTCGGCAATCGGTTTCAGCGCCGCGTAGAGCACGCTGTGGATCGGGGTCGGCACGCCGTGACTTGCGCCGGCCCGCACCAGATCGCCGCTCAGATACTCATGTTCCAGCGGCTTGCCATTGCGCAGATCGTCGAGCATCGAGGCATGCATGTGATCGGGCAGCCCCTCGAGGAAGCCCCAGACCGTCTCGGCCGTGTCCGCCGGCATGTCGGGGCGCACCGCGCGGGCCACGGCGACCGCCTCTTCGACAGCGGCGCGAAACAGCGCCCGGCTCTCGGCGGTGGCACGCAGCGGCCCCATGTCGAGCCCGGTCAGCGTGGTCATCGAGGCCATGGTGCTCTGGCCGCAGAACTTGGTCCAGAGATCGATCAGGATGTTTTCGTGCAGCACCGGGGTGGTTCCGGCCTCGGTCAGCGCCTCGGCCAGCATTTCGCAGCGCGGGCTGATGCCGCCGCCGGCCTCGCCAAAGGTCAGCATGTCGAACGGCGCGGTATGGGCGATGACCCCGGGCTTGGCAATATGGCCGGGAATGCGGGCGACGCCGGGGATGACGTGTTGCGCGCCGATCGCGGCTGCCAGACGTTCCCAGGCGGTGATACCGTTCTGGCAGGTCACGACGGCGGTTTCCGGCGTCAGCATCGGGCGGATCGCCTCGGCCGCCGGTTCGACGTCGATGTTCTTGACCATGAACAGCACCGTATCGACCGGCCCGACCTCGGCCGGATCGCCGCTGGCGCCGATCCCGGGCAGATGCGCGTCGCCCTTGGGGCTACGGATGGTCAGACCGTTGCGGCGCAGCGCGTCGAGATGCGCGCCCCGTGCGATCAATGTCACCTCATGGCCGGCCTGCGCCAGCCGTCCGCCGAAATAGCCCCCCAGCGCGCCTGCGCCCATCACCGCGATCTTCAATGCCTGATCCTCCGTATCTTGCGGGAAGCATAACAGCAGATGGCGGAAAACCGAGCGGAAACAGGCCGGCGCAGGCTGTGCCGGAGGGCGGGTGATGGTTCTGGAGAAGTGGTGGGCGACCTTGGAATCGAACCAAGCGTGCGTCTCCGCGAGGGAACCGCAGGTGGCCGCTGCCACATGCCAGGGAACGCGGGATCGATCCGGGGGATCGATCGGTATCCATCCGCGCAGGCTGTGCCGAAGGGCGGGTCATGTTTCTGGAGAAGTGGTGGGCGACCTTGGAATCGAACCAAGCGTGCGTCTCCGCGAGGGAGTTACAGTCCCCTGCCACACCTTGCGGCCTGTCGCCCACTGTGTGGGGCTGATTAATGATGGGGCCGGGGGAGGTCAAGCCGGAAATCCGGGAAAATTTGCCGGTCCGCATCTTTTCTTGCGGGGGGCAATTGCGCCCGGTAAGGGGCGGCGGGTTGCGCCATGGGGCGCGGGCGGCCATTGTCGCCAGAGGCGAAGGGGATTGCGATGAAAAAGCCCAAGTGGGTTGTCGAAAAGGAACAGGCCAAACGGGCGGCGGCGGCTGAAACCGTCTGGCTCTTTGGCATCCATGCGGTGCGCGATGCGCTGGAAAATCCGGCCCGCGAGAAGCTGCGGCTGATCGTGACGCGCAATGCCGCGGCCAAGCTGGACGCGGCCATCGCCGCCAGCGGCCTGACCCCGGAAGAGGCCGATCCGCGCAAGTTCCCGGCCCCGATCGATCCGCAATCGGTGCACCAGGGCGCGGCGCTCGAGGTCAAGCCACTGGCCTGGGGCTCGCTCGAGGATGTGGCGCTGGCCGACGGGCCGGGGGCGCAGCGGCTCTTGCTGCTCGACCGGGTGACCGATCCGCACAACGTGGGCGCCATCCTGCGCTCGGCCGAGGTGTTTGGCGCCCGCGCGGTGATCGCCCCGCGCCACCACAGTGCGCCCGAGACCGGTGCGCTGGCCAAGACCGCCAGCGGCGCGCTGGAGCGGCAGCCCTATCTCAGGGTGCGCAACCTCGCCGATACGATCCTCGCATTGCAGGAGATGGGCTATATCGTCCTCGGACTGGCCGGCGAGGCCGAGCAGACCATCGAACAGGCGCTCGAGGGCCGCGCCGACCGGCCGGTGGCGCTGGTGCTGGGCGCCGAGGGGCCGGGGCTGCGTGAACGCACGCGCGAGACCTGCGACGCGCTAGTCCGGATCGATTTCGCCGGCGCCTTCGGTTCGCTCAATGTCTCCAATGCTGCCGCCGTGGCGCTTTATGCCAGCCTGAGCCGCGGCTGAAGGCTTTCAATTCGCGGTGCCGTGCTTAGGTTGGAGGGCACACATCACGGAGGATGCGATGCCGCAGGGCACAAAGATCGCCACATGTTGTTATTGCGGCACCCGCGCCGCGCTGATCCTGACCGGCAAGACGCGGCACGAGCTGAGCTGTCAGGGCTGCGGCGCGCCGCTGCATGACCTCAAGATGATGCCCGGCCCCCGCGCCGAAGTGCCCAGACAGGCGAAAGTCTCCAGGACGCCGAAGGCCGGCAAACGCAAGTCCGCGACGCCCAATCCGCTCTGGGAGATGAAGCGCGACGACAGCTACAAGCGCAAGAAGAAGAAAAAGAAACGCGGCGTAAGCTGGTTTCTGGAAGAGGCCTTCGACGTGATCGAGGATATTTTCGACTGACCGGGAGGACAACATGGGGAAAGCCAGGACTTACGACGGTAAGGACATCGCCATCTCTTTCGACATGTCGCGCTGCATCCACGCGCGCAATTGCTATCTCAAGCTGCCGCAGGTCTTCGACCCGCCGCGCCGGCCCTGGGTCGACCCCGATGCCGCCCCGGCCGAGGACATCGCGGCGATGATCCGCACCTGTCCCTCCGGCGCCTTGACCTATGCCCGCCGCGATGGCGGCCGCGACGAGACGCCGCCGGCGATCAATCGCGTCGCTGTCTGGGAAAACGGGCCGCTGGCTCTGGCCGGAGATTTGCAGATGGGCGAGGACCGGATGCAGCGCGCCACGCTCTGCCGCTGCGGGCTCTCCGCGACCAAGCCGTTCTGCGATCACAGCCACGTCAAGGGCGGGTTCCAGGCCACGGGCGAGCCGGCGGAGGCCGAAGGCGAGGCGCAGGCGCCCGGGCCGCTGAAGATCACCTGCCGCGAGAACGGGCCGCTGGTGCTGGTCGGCCCGGCCGAGGTGACCACCGGCACCGGCCGGCGGGTGAAACAGGCGGGCCGGCTCTTTCTCTGCCGCTGCGGCCAGTCCGGCAACAAGCCTTTCTGTGACGGAAGTCACAAGGAGGCCGGCTTTACCGCGGATCCGGTCTGACGCGATGGGACGGCGGCGGGATGGTCTTTCCAATTCGCGCGGCCTCCTTTATCCCGAGCGGCAGAATTCAGGAGGCGTGCCATGGAATATGTGACCCCGGGGCCGGTCGAAGAGAACTGGAGCGAGGCGATCTCTCCGGTCGAGGAGATCATCAACGAGGCCCGCAACGGCCGGATGTTCATCCTTGTCGATCACGAAGACCGCGAGAACGAGGGCGATCTGGTGATCCCCGCGCAGATGGCGACGCCGGATGCGATCAATTTCATGGCCACCAATGGCCGCGGGCTGATCTGCCTGACCCTGCCGGGCGAGCGGGTCGATGCGCTGGGCCTGCCGCCGATGGTGACCAACAATTCCTCGCGCACCGAGACGCCCTTTACGGTGTCGATCGAGGCGCGCGAAGGCGTCAGCACCGGGATTTCGGCGCATGACCGGGCGCTCACGGTGGCGGTGGCCATCGATGGCAGCTCGACCGCCTCGGATATCTCGTCGCCGGGCCATGTCTTTCCGTTGCGCGCGCGTGATGGCGGCGTGCTGGTGCGGGCCGGCCATACCGAGGCCTCGGTCGATGTCAGCCGGCTGGCCGGTCTCAACCCCTCGGCAGTGATCTGCGAGATCATGAACGAGGACGGCACCATGGCGCGGCTGCCGGAACTTGTGTCCTTTGCCCAGAAACACGGGCTGAAGATCGGCACAATTTCCGATCTGATCGCCTATCGGCGGCGGCATGACAATCTGGTCAAGGAAACCGCGACACAGGAAGTGGTCTCGGCCTTCGGCGGCGACTGGGTGCTGCGGGTCTTTACCGACGTCACCGAAGGTGTCGAGCATGTGGTGCTGACCAAGGGCGACGTGACCTCGCCCGAGCCGGTGCTGGTGCGGACCCATGCGCTTTCGGCCTTGCAGGACGTGCTGGGGATCGGCAATTCCGGCGAGCTGCGCAAGGCGATGGAGATCATCGCGCGCGAGGGCAGGGGCGTTGTCTGCCTGTTCCGCAATCCGCAGGCGCGGGTCATTCGCGAAGAGGCCGAGGAGGGGCCCAAGACAGTGCGCGAGATCGGTCTGGGCAGCCAGATCCTCTCGACCATGGGTCTGTCGAAGCTGATCCTGCTGAGCGACCACGAGGCGACGCGTTATGTCGGCCTCGACGCCTATGGGCTTGAAATCGTGGGCACCCGCCCGATCACGGAGTAACAAGAGATGGCCGAAGCCGAGACCCACTACATCCTGCCGCGCGCCGAATTCGACAAGCCGGTGAAGATCCTCATTGTGGTGGCGCCCTATTACAAGGCCATCGCCGACAATCTGGTGGCCGGCGCCAAGGCCGAGATCGAAGCCTCGGGCGGCACCTGGGAGCTGATCGAGGTGCCCGGCGCGCTCGAGGTGCCCTCGGCGATCGGCATCGCCGAGCGGATGAGTAACTTCGACGGCTATGTGGCGCTGGGCTGCGTGATCCGCGGCGAGACCACTCATTATGAAACGGTGTGCAACGACAGCTCGCGCGGGATCACCCTGCTGGGGCTTCAGGGGCTTTGCATCGGCAATGCCATCCTCACGGTGGAAAACATGACCCAGGCCGAGGTTCGGGCCGATCCGGACCGCGGCAACAAAGGCGGCGGGGCGGCTGCGGCGGCCTTGCATCTGGTGGCACTCAGCCGTAAATGGGGCGCTTCGCGTGACGGTGTGGGATTCCGCCCGGCGCGAGACGAATACCAGATAGCCGCCGACATGAAGAGCACCCCGACCGCATGAGTGACGAGACCGAAGCCTCCGCCCCCAAGGCGCTGTCAGGCAATCAGAAGCGCAAGATGAAATCCGCCGCCCGGCTTTATGCCGTGCAGGCGCTGTTTCAGATGGAGGCGCGTGGCCAATCCGTGCCTTCGGTGACGCATGAGTTTGTCGAACACCGCTTTGGCGCGGTCTACGAGGGCGACGAGATGGTCGAGGGCGATGTCGGCCTGTTCGGCCAGCTGGTGGCGGAGGCGGTCAACCATCAGGCCAGGATCGACCAGATGACCGACCGGGCGCTGGTGGCGAAATGGCCGATTGCGCGAATCGACCCGGTGCTGCGGGCGTTGTTCCGCGCCGCCGGCGCCGAGCTTGTCGAGGGCGAGGCGCCGCCGCGGGTGGTGATCAAGGAGTTCGTCGACGTGTCCGGCGCCTTCTTTCCCGAGGGCCGCGAACCGCAGTTCGTCAACGCGGTGCTCGATCACATGGCGCGCGAGGCCCGCCCCGAGGCATTCTGAGCGAAAAAACGCCGGATGACGTGATGTCGCAGCGGCTTTTCATATCGCTTTGGCGTGATATCCTGTATGCTGTACGGCAAGCGCCACATTCCTTGGGGCGCCGGGAGAGGGGATTTCGATGCGAGAGCCGCAATTGCCGAAACTTGTCCGTCAGTATTTCAAGCACGTCTTGATCGGGTTCCTGGCCTCGGCGGTCTTCGTGGTCATGCTGCTGGGTTTCAACATCGCCAATCTCGCGCATCTGGTCGCCACGTCGCCTCTGGGTATCCTTGCCGTGTTCCTGCTCTGGGTGGTTAACGGCATCGTTTTCGCCGGGGTGCAATTCGGCATTTCGACAATGGGCGATGACGATGACGACACCCCCGGCGGGGGCCTGCGCGCGCCGGTACGCGAATATGCCCCGGTGCGGGTGCCGGTCGCGAAGCCGCGCCGCAGGATCTGACGTCGGGGCCGCGTGGTGCCCGGCTTTTCGTGAAGGTGCGCAGGCGTTGCGCGCCTTTTTTCATGCCATGACGTTTTTGCCGTGATTGTTTTCGTGCCGTGACGGCAGGGAAGCCGCCAGGGGCGGCGATCTGGTGGAAAACGGCGGGCCCGCAAACGCGACCGTGGGGTTATCTCATTCCCGAGGACCTGTATATACAGGTGGGCGCCAGGTAACCAGGCCAGGACCAGGACAGAGCCAGCTCCCTCGGAATTGCTTAAGGCCACCGGAATGCAACCGTACACGAGAAGGGCAGCACCCGCCTTCACGCCAGATAGGGGCTCCGTGGCGCGGCGGCAAGGGGGGCGGGAAAGAAATCCCGGCCCGGCTGCGGCGAACGGGCGGAGGCGCGGCCCCTGCCGCCTGTGGCGACATCTCCGAGGGGGCTTGAAAACAGAAGAAGATCAGGCGCTGTCCTAGCCGTCGGAGGCGCTGCGGAACTTGTAGCGGTCAAGCTCCTCGGGCAGGAGCAGGTAGATTTCATCCGGCGGCGTGGCCAGCGCATGGCGCATCACCAGCGGGTCGATGCCCATCTCTGCCAGATAGCCCATGACCTCGCCCTGACCGCGCTGGATGTCTTCCACCGCGACAAAGGCGGGCAGCAGGGAGCTTTCGCCGAAGTAGTGCTGATGGACCCCGACCGAGGCCGTGGCGTCGATCACGCGGCTGCTGCCGCCGGCCAACAGATAGGGGCAGGCAGAGTAACAGAATTCGCCTGCCAGCATCTGCGTCTCGATCCCCCTGGCGCGCAGGTGGCGGCCGAGAGTCAGCGCCTCGGCCACGGCGCCGCCGGGGGATTGCAGAATCAGCCGCTCCGGCGCCGGCTCGGCGCTCTCGAGCTGGTCGATGATGCGGCTTGCGTCGCCCTCGGCAATGGTGCCTTCGAGCCGCCAGGTGCCGCCTTCGGCGGGGGTGAGAACAAGGCGGTCCGGAAGGGTGCCGGGATCCCGCAGGGGCTGTGTCGCCGGGCGGTCGCGGCCCGGATCGAAGACCCGGCGCTGGTCGCCCGGTCGCACCGGTTCGGACAGCCGCGGCGTGTCGGTCCAGAGTTTCGGCAGCCGCAGCCCGCCGCGCTGCACATCGCCCACCACCAGCAGCACGCCGATGCCGACCTGAAACACCAGCACGCCGGTGAGGATGCGGGCAATGGCGCTGCCGGCGCTCATGTGGATTTGCCGGTCAGCGGGTGGACCTTGCCGCCGTCCTTGCCGGTCTCGGGCTGGGGCTCGCTGTCGGCTGCGGGGGGCTCTGCCGGGGTCTCGGGCACTTGGCGCATGGCGGTTTCGACATCGCGCAGGGCGGCCAGGGCGGCGCGCAGCTCGGCCAGGGTCATCGTGTCCTCGACCCCGGCACCGTCGCGGCCGGCGCGAATCGCCGCCTGGGTGATGGCGAGGATGAAGACCAGCACCGCCGGCAGCAGGTCGATGGCAATCGCCCCCGCCTAGGAGGGCACGAAATTGCCGGCATAGAGGATCACCGCGTCGGCCGAGGAGATCGGCGCATAAGAGACCTCGGGCGGCGGCGCGAGGGTGCGGACATCGCGGGCGGCGTTTTCCAGTGTGGCGGCGCGGCGGACCAGCACGTCGAGCACCGAGGTGATGGTGGCGGCCTGATCGCCGCGGTTCTGCTCGGTGGCGCCATCCAGCTCGGGCAGCACGACAGAGGCCGCGAGATCCTGCGCCGCGCGTTCCACCAGCGGTGCCACCGAGAGCTGGCGCAGCTGGGTGATCAGCCCTTGCAGTTCGACCGCCAGTTCGGAGAATTCCACCGACCGGGGTTCGACCGCGCCCGGCTCGACCGTCAGGGCGCGCATCCGGCTGAGCAGGGCGTTGCCCTGGGTGAAGGCGGTCTCGACCCGCGGGGTCTGGGCGGCGATCTGCGCCTCGAGCGCGGCCAGCTCTTCGGATTTCTGCCGCAGCACGCGGAACACCGCCCCGCGCCCCGCCAGCCCCGAGAGATTGCCGGTCGCCTCCTGTTCCGAGAGATCCTCGAAGCCCTGGCGCACCCGGGAGACATCGCGCTCCAGCGCCTGGCCGGTGAGCGCCACCTCATGCGCCCGTTCGAGCGAAGTCTGATAGCGTTGCACGGTTTCGGCCAGGTGCTGTTCGACGGCCGCAGAGCCGGCCAGCGCGGCGGCATTGAGCCAGGATGACATGGCGACGATGGCCAGCGAGCCCAACCCCATGGCGGCCAGCAGGCCGACGCGGGCCTGGGCGGTGCGCACCGCAGGAAACAGCCGCATCATGTAGGACCAGAAGACAAAGATGCCGACCGAGACCGCGACCGAATAGGCAATGGCGGCAAAGACCGACATGGCGCCGTTCTCATCCAGCAGCGAGGAGACCCCGAGATAGGTGTAGATCCCCGAGGCCACCGCCAGCACGCCGAGCGCGGTGCCGGAAAAGGTGTCGAGCCAGCCGAGATGGCCCTGCAATTCGCGCGCATGGCGCACGCCGCGCGCCTGCGCTTCGGTCAATTCGGTCTCTTTGGCCATTCTGTCCTCGACGGTTGCAGGATTGAAAATATGAGGGCCGGTGGATTTGGCAACGGCGGGGCGGCAGGGGATTGTCAACGTTCGCCTTATGTTCCAGTATTTACCGCATGAGCACCGCGTCCAGACCCGACCCGACCGCCGATCTTGCCACAGATCTCATGCCCGGCCAGCTTCTGGCGCGCGGGGTATGCCGGCACATGGCGAGCCTGGGGTTTGTCACCGTCGAGGAACTGGTGGTGACCCGGGGCTTGCGGGTCGACGTGATGGCGCTTGGGCCCAAGGGCGCGCTCTGGGTGATCGAATGCAAATCCTCGCGCAGCGATTTCATCACCGATCGCAAGTGGCAGGGATATCTGGAATGGTGCGACCGATATTTCTGGGCGGTGGACGCGGCCTTTCCAACCGATCTTCTGCCCGAGGGCACCGGGCTTATCATGGCCGATGCCTATGATGCCGAGGTGCTGCGCATGGGCGAAGAGAGCAGGCTTGCGCCGGCGCGGCGCAAGAAGATGATCCAGTGTTTTGCCACCCATGCCGCCCGCCGGCTTCAGGCGTTGCGCGATCCCGGTGCGCGGATCGAGATGTGAGGGTGGGCCTCAGCGGCGCTTGCCGGCCTTTTCGGCGGCGGCGGCCGCGGCGGTCAGCTCTTCGGCGATCTCGCGTGCCTCGTCGGGGTCGAAATCCATCGGAATCTCGATACCATCGGCGCTCACGAAGAGGCGCACCATGCCGGCGTCGGTTGGGCCGATCTGAAGATTGGCCTCGATGTCACGTTCGGAATTGATACCCATGATAGCCTCCTTCTGGCCGCCTCTGACAAGGCCGGATCGGGCTACAGGAGGCGGGGCGGAAAGGCAAGAGATGCAACAGGAGGTGACATTGCGCGCGCTGCGGCAGGGCGATGTGGACTGGCTGACCCGGGCGCATGGCCGGCTTTATGCCCGCGACGAGGGATTCGACGCCAGTTTCGAGACATTGGTGGGCCAGGTGCTGGCGGATTTCCTGCGCGACATGGAGCCGGCCTGCGAAGCCGGCTTCGTGGCCCAACGGGGCGGGGCGCGGCTGGGCAGCATCCTCTGCGCCCGCGAGGATGCCACGACCGCGCGGCTGCGGCTGTTCCTGCTGCTGCCCGAGGCGCGGGGGCGGGGCCTGGGCCGCTGGATGTTAGGGCGCTGCATGGGGTTCGCGCGAGAGGCGGGATACAGCCGCATGGTGCTGGCCACCCATCGCAGCCATGCCGCGGCCTGCGCGCTTTATGCCAGCACCGGCTGGCGCCTGCTGGACAGCCGGCCGGTCACCAGCTTTGGCGTCGAGCTGGAAGAGATGCGCTGGGAGGTGGATTTGTGAGCTGTTTCGGCAGATTTTTCGCCGCAAACGGCTTGCAATCGACGCGCGTCAGAGCTATTCCGCCTGCCAGTGCCGCCTTAGCTCAGTAGGTTAGAGCGCTTGATTGTGGATCAAGAGGTCGCCCGTTCGAACCGGGCAGGCGGTACCATTTCCAACCTGACAAATGTTACGACGCCCCGCATGGCGCAGGTGTCCAACTCCGCCGCTGGCGTCGGGTTGGCGGAGCGGCGAGGCGCGAAAAGAGAGCAAATTTTTGCCGCCTTAACCAATTATTAAGGGTGATTAATCAACTTAAAAGCGATTTCGGGTCCAAGGCATTCTGGAGAGATCGCGATGACGTTGCGCCGGTCGGCAGTGACCATGGCCATTCCGGTGGCCTTTCTGGGGGCGATGGGCCTCTGGACCGGGCCGGCGGCGCATTGGCTGGCGCAGGGGCCGATTCAGCAGGGCCATGCCGAGGTCTCCTGTCAGGGTTGTCACACGCCCAGCCCCGGCACGACGCGGCAGCAGGTGCAGGCCCGTTTCGCCTTTGCCATCGGGCGGCGCGACAGCGATGTCGATTTCGGCAATGGCCCGGTGACCAGCGATCACTGTCTGGCCTGCCACGCGCGGCCGAACGAGCGACATCCGATCTATCGTTTCCGCGAGCCGCGGTTTGAACCGGCGTTGCGCGCGGTCCGCGCCGACAGCTGCCTTGGCTGCCATTCCGAGCATGACGCGGCGCGGGTGTCTGCCACGCCCGATATTTGCAGCGCCTGTCATGGCGATCTGACGCTGGCCCGGGATCCGGTGAACATCCCGCATGACCGGCTGATCGCGGAGGAGAAATGGGAAAGCTGCCTGGGCTGTCACGATTTCCACGGCAACCATGTCTTCGAGCCGCCGACCCGTGTGCAGGCGATGATCCCCGGCGCCGCCATCCGCGCCTATTTTCATCAGGGCGCGGGGCCCTACGGCACCTTCAAACATTTCGAGGCAAAGCCGGAATGAGTTTCAGGATCATCGTCGCATTTGGCTGTTTCACCTGTCTGGCGATCTATCTGGTAGTCACCGCGCCGCCGCCGCTGCCGCTCGAGGCCAGCCGCGCCGGGGCCGGGCGCAGCCTGCCGGTGGCGCGGATGTTCGACGCGGTAAATGCGATCAACGATGCGGCGCGGGCGACCTATACGGCGCGGATCGTCGGCCCCGGCGGCAAGGCGGGGCTGAAATTCGGCGAGGACTGGGCCGAGCCGGGGGTCGACAAGGGGCCGTTGCCGGCGCTGTTCCTGCGGCTGACGGCGGCGCGGATCGAGGCCAGGCCGCCGCGCCTGGGGCTCTATCTCGGCTCGGATGCGCCGATCAACGCTTCGAATCTGTTTGCCGGGCCGCAGGCGACGGCCTTTGCCCGGGTCCGCGCCACCAAGGCGCCGGTGTTTTCCACTTCGGAGCGCGGCGATCAGGTGGCGATGTACCCCGATTTCGCCAGCGCCGCGCCATGTGTGAGCTGCCACAACGACCATCCCGACAGCCCGCGCAAGGATTGGCAGCTCGACGCGGTGATGGGGGCCACGACCTGGACCTATCCCGAGGCCGCGTTGAATGCCGACAGCGCGCTCGAGGTGACCGAAGCCTTTTACCGTGCGGTCGAAGAGGCCTATCAGCGCTATCTCGACAAGGCGGCGGGTTTCGCCGTTCCGGTGACGATCGGCGCGGCCTGGCCCGAGGCGGGCGCGCCGGTGCTGCCCGACAGCGCGACCTTCATGGCCGAGGTCCGGGCCCGGGCGGGCGGGGCGGTGATGCGCGCGCTGATCCTGAGCGGCGGCGAGGGCGGGGCATGACCGAGGTTCTGTTGCGCATCCGGCGGCGGCCCTACGTGATGCTCGGGTTGCTGGCGCTCGCCTTTGCCGTCGCGGCGCTGACCGCCGGCACGGCCTTTCGGCCCTGGCCCCTGGGCGGAACGCTGACCTGGCAGGTGGTGACCGGCACGCTGCTGCTGACCGGCATGGGCTATCAATGGATGCTGCTGCGCGCCCGCACCGGCGGCACCGCGGCCGATGTCCGGCGCCATTATGCCGCGCATCGCTGGGTCGGGGTCGGGCTGGTGCTTGTCTTTGCGTTGCATGCGGTGCGCTTCGGCCATGCCTGGACTTCGGCGCTGGCGCTGTGCTTTGTCGCCATCGCCGCCACCGGCCTGCTGAACCGCGAGGTCATTCCCTATCGCAGCCGCTGGCTCTACCGGGCCTGGCTCTGGATGCACATCGCCCTGTCCTCGGCGCTGATTCCGCTGGTCGCGCTGCACATCTGGGTGGCGCTCACCTATCAGTGAGCTCCACCTCCTGGGTCATCCGCCCGGTGACCCGATCAAAGATCAGGATGCGGTTGTCGCCGGTCACCACCGCCACCCAGCCGGTGCCGAAGGTCACCGCCTGGGCCTCCACCCCGGCGGGCAGGCTGAGATCTTCGGGCAGCTGCGGCCCGGGATCGCGGAAGCGGATGACAATCAGCGCGATGATCAGTATGACCCCTGCGATCATCACGCCCGTGAGCACGGTCACCAGCAGGCGCAGAAAGCGCAGGTTGGCCGGTTCGGGCAGCTCCGCCTGCGTTTCAGAAGGGTCATCCATGCCGGAACTCCGTTTCACCATCGGCGCCAATCCGCCCGGACGTCTTGATAAGGCCTTGGCCCGCGATGTGCCAGAGGTGGCGGCCCTGTCGCGCACCCGGCTGGCGCGTCTTCTGGAAAGCGGGGCGGTGCGGCTGGATGGCGCGGTCGAGGTCAATCCCAAGGCCAGGGTCGCCGAGGGCGCCGAAGTGGCGATCACGCTGGAAGAGGCGGAAGAGAGCCATATCCTGCCCGAGGACATTCCGCTTGACGTGCTTTACGAGGACGATCACCTGATCGTCGTCAACAAACCGGTGGGCATGGTGGTGCATCCGGCGCCGGGCACGCCCTCGGGCACGCTGGTCAATGCGCTGCTGCATCATTGCGGCGACACGCTCTCGGGCGTGGGCGGCATGAAGCGGCCGGGGATCGTGCACCGGATCGACAAGGACACCTCGGGCGTGCTGGTGGTGGCCAAGGATGACGCCGCCCACCATGGGCTGGCGGCGCAATTCGAGAAACACACCGCCGAACGCGCCTACAAGGCGGTGGTTTTCGGCGTGCCGGATGCGGCCGATCCGCGACTCAGGGGGCTGCGCGGCATCAGCTTCGAACCCGGCAACGTGCTGAAGGTGACCACGCAACTGGCCCGCCATCGCACCGACCGTCAGAAACAGGCGGTCTGTTTCGAAGGCGGCCGGCATGCGGTGACACGGGCGCGGGTGGTCGAGCGCTTTGGCGCGCCGGCGGCGGTGGCGCTGCTCGAATGCCGGCTGGAAACCGGCCGGACCCATCAGATTCGCGTGCATATGGCCCATGCCGGACATGGGCTGATCGGCGATGCCACCTATGGCGGCAAGCGCAAGATCGCCAAGGGCGCGCTTGCCGAGGCCGGGCAGGGGGCGGTGCAGGGCTTTCCCCGTCAGGCGCTCCATGCCGAGACGCTGGGATTTGTCCATCCGGTCACCGAAGAGCGTCTGAGCTTCACCGCCGCGCTGCCGGAAGACATGGAATTGCTGCTTGCCGCGTTGCGCGGCTGAAACATTTCCAATGCGATGATGCACGAAGGCCCCGGTCCGATCCGCAGGGTCTGTGCATTTGTGCACATGGACACCAATTATTCACGGTCTTATGACAGGTTTTGTCGTGAAGTGCACATGGCTGTGATCCGGCCACATGGGGCTTCCAATCTGAACGGATCGGTACAATTATCGTAATCAAGGTGGATATGTGCTCTTGAAAGGCCCGATTTCCACACCATATGGAATGTTAAAGCCCTAAACATTGGAGGGACCAACATGGCTAACTACGCAAATCTCCCGGCGCCGACGCCCGAAGGCGGCCTGTCGCGCTATTTGCAGGAAATCCGCAAGTTCCCCCTGCTTGAGCCGGAAGAGGAATACATGCTGGCCAAGCGCTGGGTCGAGGAGCAGGACACCGAGGCGGCGCACAAGATGGTCACCTCGCACCTGCGTCTGGCAGCCAAGATCGCCATGGGCTATCGCGGCTACGGTCTGCCCCAGGCCGAGGTCATCTCGGAGGCCAATGTCGGTCTGATGCAGGCGGTCAAGCGCTTCGACCCGGAAAAGGGCTTTCGTCTGGCCACCTATGCCATGTGGTGGATCCGGGCCGCGATTCAGGAATATATCCTGCGGTCCTGGAGCCTGGTGAAACTGGGCACCACCTCGGCACAGAAGAAGCTCTTCTTCAACCTGCGCAAGGCCAAGGCCAAGATCGGCGCGCTGGAAGACGGCGACATGCACCCCGACAACGTGGCGCAGATCGCCACCGATCTGGGCGTGACCGAACAGGAGGTCATCAGCATGAACCGGCGCCTGTCCGGCGGCGATGCCTCGCTCAATGCCACCGTCGGCTCCGAAGGCGAAGGCACCATGCAATGGCAGGACTGGCTCGAGGATGAAGACGCCGACCAGGCCGCCGATTACGAGGAACGCGACGAGCTGGAAGCGCGCCGCGCGATGCTGGCCGAGGCGATGGATGTGCTCAACGACCGCGAAAAGGACATCCTGACGCAACGCCGGCTGTCGGATCAGACGGTGACGCTCGAGGATCTGTCCGGCCAATATGACGTCAGCCGCGAACGGATCCGCCAGATCGAGGTGCGGGCGTTCGAAAAGCTGCAAAAGCGGATGAAGGAACTGGCCAAGAAACAGGGCATGGCCGCAATGGCCTGAGCGTTTCCAGAGAGGCCCGAGGGTTTCTTAACGAGTGCGGCGGCCCGGGGGTGACCCCGGGCCGTTTTTTGTCGCCTGCGGGCCGAGCAGGCGCCGGGATCATTGCCAGAGCTGCGTCTGCCAGGTCATCTGCGGGATCTCTGCCACCACTTCGAAGGTGTAATCGGTGGTGAAGGCCCGGCCGTGACGGTCGGTGGCGGTGACGGTCATCACATGCACGCCGTCCGACAGGTCCGAGGGCAGATCGGCACGCCACAGGTGCAGGCTGTTGTCGGTCAGAAGCCAACGCGGAAAGGGGCCGGCGACACCGGACATGCGGTTGCCCTGGAACATGGCATAGCCGGCGGTGTCGTCGCCGCCGCGGTCCGACCGGATGGCCAGGCTGCCCTGGGTCGCCTGTTTCAGGATCGCCGCCGGGTCGGCATAGTCGAGCCCGCGGTACTTGGCCTCGCCCTCGCCGGGCTGGGTGCGCGTGGCCACCATCGGCGTGCCGCCATCGATCGACACGGTGACCTCGGTCGATTTGCCGCCGTTCCAGACATTCACCGCGACCCAGCTGTCACCTTCCAGATCGGCGCGGGTCAGCATAAAGGGATCGGCCAGATCGTTGCGCGTCACCGGCGGCAGCACCTTGGAGGGCGTGCCGTAGAGCTCGGCATAGGTGATCAGCGCATCGGCCCATTTGCGGAACCGGGGCGTATTGAACGCGGCGTGGAACTGGCTGTCCTCGGTGGTATGGAAGGTCAGATAGGTATCGACAAAGGTTGCGCCGTCGAAATCCAGCCGGAAATAGCCCCGTGGGCTGCCCAGACGCTGGGTGGCATGTGGCACGCCCTCGGCGTTCAGGTCGCCGGCCCACCAAGAGCCCGACAGCCCGCCGATCACCAGTTGATGAAAGGGCGAGGTCGCCAGACCGGTGGCCGCTTCCCAACCTTCAAAGCCTTCGCCCGGTTCGATGTTTTCGGTGGTGTGGGTGTGGCCCGCCATGGTCAGCACCTTGCGCCCGTCGAGCAGCGCGGCCAGCTCGGCGAGGTTGTCGGTCTGGTGCTTGGCGGCGGTGTTGTCGGTGAAGGTCTGGAACGGGATATGCGCCGTCATCACGATCAGCCTGTCCTCGGGCACCTGCGGCAGCAGGTTGCCCAGCCATTCCATCTGCCGCTCGGAGATCACGCCGTTGTAGGTATGGCTCTTGTCGGTCGAGCAGAAGGGGTGCGGATCGACGCCGTTGC
The DNA here is from genome assembly GCF_028807375.1 of Marinovum sp. PR37. Lineage (NCBI taxonomy): Bacteria > Pseudomonadati > Pseudomonadota > Alphaproteobacteria > Rhodobacterales > Roseobacteraceae > Marinovum > Marinovum sp. PR37. The sequence goes on from NZ_JARAML010000022.1 coordinate 15,895, forward strand.
AGGGATAGCGCACATTGTCGAGGCCGATGAAGAGCACGTCGCCGAACTCGGCCGCCCAGTATTCCGGGCCCCATTCGCGGCGGAAGGTGTCAAAGCTGTGGGCATCGGTCTCGGCGTCGAAATCGACGTCATGATTGCCGCCCACCCAATATTGCGGCGTCTGGCCGACGGCGATGATGCGCTTGAAACGCGGATAGAGCGACAGGTCGTCGCCCATCACGTCACCGGCAAATATCAGGCATTCGGTCGAGGACAGATCGGCGGTGGCCAGCAGCTTGCCGGCGGTTTCGCGGACGTAAGAGACCTCCTGGTTGGTATAGGGCTGGGCGTCGCCGAAGGCGAGGCAGCTGAAGCGGTCGCCGGCCGCATCCTCGATCATGGGAAAGTTGATCGCGGCGGGCAGGGGGCCGGTCGGGGCGATGCCGCCAAAGCGCAGCTCGGGCGAGCCGGCCTGTTTGTGCACATAGGCGAACTGCGGGATCATCTGTTGATCGACCGGGTTGGCATAGCCGGCGGGTTTGATCACGCTCAGGTTCATGTCGTCATAGGCCGGCAGCGCGTAGGTGCCATCGGCCCCGGTTGCCACGACTTCGCGGCCATTGGTCACCAGCGCGCCTCCGATCCCGGTTTCGCCGGCGTCGAGGCGGCTGTTGCGGTTGGCATCGACAAAGACGGTGCCGCGCGCCATGCCGGCGCTGTCGCCGGCAACGGTTTCGACGGTGCCAATGTAGCTCGCGTCCTTGGCTGCGGCGGGCAGGGCGGCAAGCCCGGCCAGGGCCGCCAGTGAGAGAGAGGAAAGTCGCATGTGGGATGTCCCTTTTGTAAAAGCGCCGAGGCCCAATCTCGCCGCGCTTCGCAAAGGGGATTTTGCGGCGCTGTGAAACTTGCGTGACGCCTCTGTGACAGCGCCGGGCCGGGCGCTTCCGGGTTGCAGCCGCGCCGCAGGTGGCTAGGGTTCGGCGCAAGCATTTCAGGGAGACGAGATCATGGCAGACCACATTCGTTGGGGCATTCTGGGCGCGGCGAAATTTGCCCGGCAACATATGGCTCCGGCCATTCAATCCGCGCGGCGCGGCCGTCTGGCGGCGCTGGCCACCTCGAGCGCGGACAAGGCCCGGCCGTTCCAGGAGCTGACGCCCGGGATCGAGGTGTTCGGGGATTATGACGAGATGCTGGCCAGTGATGCGGTGGACGCGGTCTATATCCCGCTGCCCAATCACCTGCACGTGGAGTGGGCGGAAAAGGCGCTGCGCGCCGGCAAACACGTGCTGGTGGAAAAGCCGCTCGCGATGAAGGCCGGCGCTTTCGACAGCGTGATCGCGCTGCGCGACGAGACCGGGCTTCTGGCGGCCGAGGCCTATATGGTGGTGCACCACCCGCGCTGGCAGAAGGTGCGCGAGCTGGTGCAGGCCGGCGAGATCGGCGAGCTGGTGCTCTGGGACACGGTGTTTTCCTACGACAACCGTGCCGACACCGGCAACATCCGCAACCGTGCCGACACCGGCGGCGGCGCGATCCCCGACATCGGCGTCTATACCTACGGCACCGCGCGTTTCGTGACCGGCGAAGAGCCCGAGGAGATCCTGTCGACCGAGATGCGCTGGGAAGAGGGGGTCGACGTCTGGAGCCATGTGACGGCGCGCTTTCCGTCCTTCCACTTTTCGGGGATCAATTCGATGCGCATGGCGCCTCGTCAGTATGTGGCGATCCAGGGCGACAAGGGCGTCATCACCGTCAAGGCGCCGTTCAACGCCGGGGTCTTCGACCAGGCCGAACTGACGCTGGAGCGGGCCGGGATGGAGGCGGTGACCTGGCGCTGGCCGGGGGTCAACCACTATGTCTGCCAGGTCGAGAACTTCAACGCCAGCGTGCTGGATGGGGCCGAATATCCCTGCCCGCTGGAATTCTCGCGCGGGACGCAGGCAATGATCGATGCGGTGTTTGAGAAAGCCAGAGCCTGACCGGCCGTCGGGTGCGCCTTTACGGCGCACCTTGGTTCCTGCGGATGTATCTGGCGGAAGGTGCGCCGTGAAGGCGCACCCTACGGGGGGTCACACCGCGCGGATTTGGGTTGCCGCCGGCGGTGTATCGCTGTTGGCATCGATGAATTCGAGCACTAGCGGACGGATGTTGTTGCGCCAGGACTTGCCGGCAAAGATGCCGTAGTGGCCGGCGCCCGGCTCGAGGTGGCTGGCCTTCTTGTTGTCGGGCAGCCCGGTGCAGAGATCGAGCGCGGCGATACATTGGCCCGGTGCCGAAATGTCATCCTTGTCGCCTTCGACGGTTTTCACCGCCACGGTGGTGATCTTGCCGATATCCACCGGTTTGCCGGCGACGGTGAAGGCGTTCTTGGCAATCTCGCTGTTCTTGAAGATCCGCTCGACGGTCGAGAGATAGAATTCCGCCGGCATGTCCATCACCGCGAGATATTCATCATAAAAGCGGTTGTGCGCATCGTGGTCCGAGGCCTCGCCCCGGGCGACACGGCCGATCTGATCGACGAAAGCCTTGGAGTGGCGATCGGCGTTCATCGAGATGAAGGAGGTCAGTTGCAGCAGCCCCGGATAGACCTTGCGGCCGACGCCGGTGTATTTGAAGCCGACCTGCTGGATCATAGATTGCTCGAGCTGGCCCATGGTCACCCGATGGCCGAAATCGGTCACGTCGGTAGGGGTGGCGTCGGGGTCGATCGGGCCGCCGATCAGGGTCAGCGAACGGGGCTGGGCCTCGGGGTCCTCTTCCGCCAGATAGGCGGTGGCGGCCAGCGTCAGCGGCGCCGGCTGGCAGACCGCGATGACGTGGGTATCTGGGCCAAGATGCCGCATGAAATCCACGAGGTAGAGGGTGTAGTCCTCGACATCGAACTTGCCTTCTGACACCGGAATATCACGTGCATTGTGCCAATCGGTGACATAGACTTCACAGTCAGGGAGCAAGGACCGAACTGTCGAGCGAAGGAGCGTGGCATAGTGTCCGGACATAGGTGCAACCAGCAAAACCTTGCGTGGTGCGGGCGTGCGGCCTGCAATCTCGAAGTGAATCAGGTCGCCGAACGGCCGGCTGATTTCGGTGCGGATATTGACCAGGTGATCGCGCCCGTCTTCGCAGGTGATCGAATGGATGCCCCAGTCGGGCTTGACGGCCATGCGTTCGAAAGCCCGCTCGGTCACCGACCCCCACGCCGCGAGCCAGGTCATCGCCGGATTGGGCCACATGGCAAAGGCGGGATAAGAGGCCATCGCCTCGGCCGTCGCGCCGAGCCACTGGTTCGTGTTCCGAAGGGTTTCCATCATATCGTAGGTGACCATGTAACGCATTTGCGTGGGCTCCGGAGCTATGGGGCACTGGCACGCCCCGTTGTTTTTGTCGCTTTGCCCCCTCCAACAAAGCAATCTAATGCTGCGCCTGCAAGATTAAAGAGGAATCGTTGAGATGACAATCGAAGACGCTAAACAGAGTAATAATATTGCTCATCTAGACGAGAATATTGCCAAAATTGACGAGTTGACGCAGCGTCTGACCAAGGCCTTGACGCTACGCAAACCGCCGAATCCGCAAATTGCTGCGCCCGAGTCCGAGCTTTTTGCACGTGCAGCGACGGCCTATTGGCAGGAATGGATGCAGAACCCGGCCAAGATCCTCGAGCATCAGGTGGACTATTGGGGCAAGTCGCTGAAGCATATCGTCGAGGCGCAGCAGCTTCTGGCCCAGGGCAAGCTGGCCGCGCCGGAAGACAACACGCCGGACGACAAGCGGTTTTCCAATCCGGTCTGGAAATCCAACCCCTATTTCAACTTCATCAAGCAGCAATACATGATCAATTCCGACGCCATCAAACAGGCGGTCGAGGACATTGAGGACATCGACGAGAAGGAAAAGAAGCGGCTGCGCTACTTTTCGCAGCAGATCGTCGACATGATGGCGCCGACGAATTTCTTTGCCACCAATCCCGACGCGCTGATGAAGGCGATCGAGACCGAGGGCGATTCCGTGGTCAAGGGGCTTGAGAACCTTGTCGCCGATCTCGAGGCCAACGATGGCGAGCTGGTGGTGCGGCTGGCCGATACCGAAGCTTTCGAAGTGGGCGGCAATATCGCCACCACGCCGGGCAAGGTGGTGTTTCGCAACGACATGATGGAGCTGATCCAGTACAGCCCCAGCACCGACAAGGTGCATGAAATCCCGATCGTGCTGTTTCCGCCCTGGATCAACAAGTTCTACATCCTCGATCTCAAGGACAAGAATAGCTTTATCAAATGGGTGGTCGACCAAGGCTATACGCTGTTCGTGGTCAGCTGGGTCAATCCCGATCCGACCTATGCCGACAGGGGCATGGAGGATTATGTCGAGCATGGCTATCTGGCCGCCATCGAAGAAGCCAAGAAGCTCTGCAAGGTCAAGCAGGTCAATGCGATCGGCTATTGCATCGCCGGCACCACGCTCAACCTCGTGCTGGCGCTGCTCAAGAAGCGTGGCGACAAGTCGGTCAAATCCGCCACCTTCTTTACCACGCTGACCGATTTTTCGGATCAGGGTGAATTCACGCCGTTCCTTCAGGATGATTTCGTCGACGGGATCGAGGCCGAGGTCGCGCAGCACGGCATCCTGCGCAGCTTCATCATGGGGCGGACCATGTCCTTCCTGCGGTCGAACGACCTGATCTATCAGCCGGCAATCCGCAGCTACATGATGGGCGATACGCCCCCGGCCTTCGATCTGCTGTACTGGAACGGCGATGGCTCGGGCCTGCCCGGCAAGATGGTGATGCAGTACCTGCGCGGCCTGTGCCAGCGCAACGAGATGATCGAAGGCACCTTCGAGCTTCTGGGCGAGAGCCTGTCGATCAAGGATGTCACCGTGCCGATCTGTGCCGTCGCCACCGAGACCGATCACATCGCGCCCTGGAAGGATTGTTATCGCGGGTTCCTGCAAACCGGCAGCCGGTCGCGCAGCTTCATCGTCGGCCAGTCGGGCCATATCGCCGGGATCGTCAATCCGCCGACCAAAAAGAAGTATGGCCATTACGTCAACGACGATCTGCCCGATACCGCGGAGGAGTGGATGGAAGGCGCCGAGTTCCACGAGGGCTCCTGGTGGCCGCGCTGGGAGGCCTGGCTCAAGCCGCGTGCAGGCAAGATGATCGATGCACGCGACGCGGGTGATTCTGAGCACCCGCCGCTTGGCGATGCCCCGGGTGACTACGTTCGGGTCAAGGCAAGCATCTGAATTTACGTAGGGAAAACCTTTTTCTGCACCGCAGCAAAAAGTGGTTGAAATGCTGCGGTGCAGCGGCTATATTCTTTGCAGACGCAGAGACGGGGTGGGCCCGCTCCGCGCAGAAACAAAGGATTTAGATTATGGCTGCTGCAAAAGCACAAGACGTCACCGCGCTGCTGAAAGACATGATGGGCGCGTTCCCGGTTGACACTTCGGCTCTGGAAGATGCCTTCAAGACCCAAGCGACCCTGAACGAGAAACTCTCGGGCGTTGCTCTGGAAGCTGCCGAGAAGTCGACCGAGATCTCCTCGAAATGGACCAAAGACACCCTGGCCAAACTGGCCGAGCTGTCGAAAGCCAAATCCGAGCCCGCCGACTATGCCAAGGCGATGACCGATTTCGCTTCGGCTCAAGCTGAAGTTGCCGCCGAAAACGTGGCCGCTTTCGCTGAAATCGCCAAGAAAGTTCAGATGGAAACCGTCGAACTGATGATGGCGGCCGGCAAGGAATTCTCGGAAGAAGCTTCGGCTGCCGTGAAAAAAGCCACTTCGGATGCGACCGCTGCCACCAAGAAAGCGACCGCAACCGCCAAGTAAGCTGATCATCTGATCAGGATGTAGTCCGCGCTGTCTCCTCCCCCCTGATGCGCGACGACATCACGGAAAGACGGGTCCCTCGGGGCCCGTCTTTTCTTTTGCGCCCGCCGCTCTTGCCAGATCGCCCGGCATTGCGCACCATCACCCGGATCGCAGCGGGGAAGGGCGCATCATGATCGGCAAGATTGCATCGAGACGCGGGGCGTTGGTCCTTGGCCTGGCCGCGACGGGCGCCATGGCCCAGGAGACAGAGGCCGAATTCCAGCCGTTCACCTTTGCCGGTACCGTGGTGGCCCGTGAGATCACCGGGCTGTCTTATGAAACCGGCGGCTGCATCGTCTCCGTCTCGGACAGCGCCCGCCGCACCGGCGCGGCCGAAAGCGGGCAATTGCTGGTCGAGCTTGACGCGCAGGACGCCGAACTGGCGCTCGAGACCGCCAAGGCAAGGGTTGCCGATCTCGAGGCGGCGGTGGCTGAGAAACAGCTCGCCATCGACGCCGCCGAGGCCAATGTCGACCGCCGGGCGCAGGAACTGGCCTTTGTCGGCAAGGAATTTGCCCGCAACGAACAGATGTTCCGCCGCGGCTTGATCAACGAAAGCACCATGGAAGGTGTCGAAAGCCGGATGATGAACGCCGATTTCGCCGCCGATCAGGCCAAGGAGACCCTGGCCAGCGCAATCTCCGCCAAGAAACGCGCCGAGATCGCGCTCGACATCGGCCAGCTCGACCTGCAATCGCAGCAGGTGGCCCATGCGGCGCTTCAGCTGCGCGCGCCTTATGCCGGTGTTCTGCTGGGCTTTGCGCCCAATGTCGGCGATTGCGTCAGCGCCGGCGCCTCGGCCGCGCAGATCTATGCGCCCGAGAAGAAATCGGTCGAGGTTTTCGTGCGCGTCGATCAGCTTGTGGCACAGCAATCCTCGGGCGTGACCATTGGCGCGCCGGTCCGGATCGCGCGGATCAACGGCCAGGCCTGTGGCGGCAGCTTCACCTGGATCGGCACCGAGGCCGACCTCGAACATCAATACGTCAAATCCTCGATCGAGGTCGACGAAGACTGCGCCGCCGCGCTCTATCTGAACGAGGCGGTCGAGGTCGAAACCCTGCCGGATCCCGCGTGATGCTGCGCAGCATCATGTTTTTCGCGCCTGCGGCGTGACAACGCTTTTCTTTTTGCAAACGCTGGCCTAGGCTTTTTTGCAACGCTGAAACTCACGGGAGGACGGCCCAAGTGGCGGACAAACCGAAACCCCTTCTGATCAAGCGGTACGCGAGCCGCAGGCTCTACAATACCGAAACCAGCGATTACGTGACGCTCGAAGACATCTCGGGGTTCATCCGCGATGGCCGCGACGTGCAGATCGTCGATCTGAAATCGGGTGACGACCTGACCCGGCAATACCTGCTTCAGATCGTCGCCGAACACGAGAGCCGCGGCGAAAATGTGTTGCCGCTGGGGGTGCTTACCGACCTGGTCCGCAGCTACACCACCCAGGCGCAAAGCGTCGTGCCGCAGTTCCTGACCGCCTCGTTCGAGATGCTGCGCGAAGGCCAGAACCGCATGCTCGAGATGAGCCCGATGGCCAAGATGCCGGGCTTCGAGGCGATGAAGGCGCAGCAGGAAGCTTTCATGAAGGCGATGACCGGCGGCATTTCTCCGCAATGGTCGGGCCCCGATCAGGGCGAAGGCCAGAGCGACCAGAAAGACGAGGAAGACCTCGACGCGATCAAGAAACAGCTGGCCGAGCTTCAGGCCAAATTGTCCAAGATGGACAAGTAAACCATGAGCAAAAGCTCAGGTTTGCGAAGCCCCGCGCCGGTCGCGGGGCTTTTTCGGTTCCGACCCTTACGGCGGATCAGGTGCCGTAGGCCCGGGGCGTGCCCATCACCGTCTCTGCCGCGGCGATCAGCGCCTCGGCGATAAAATCGCACTCCGCCCGCGTCAGCCGCGCCGGCAGCCGCACGTCGCAGGCCCGCATCAGCATCGCCCGGGTGGCGGGCAGATCTTCCGGCAGATCCGGTACGAAATGCCAGTTCCAGAAGGCGCGCGCATTGTCTGCCGAGAGCCCGAAGATCTGCACCTTGACGCCCATCGCCTCGGCCGCCTCGGCAAAGCTGCGGCGCTGGGGCTCGGTCATGCCCTCGAGGTTGAACTGGATCGAATCCGGCGCGCGCTCTTCACCGGGCAGACTGTCGGGCACCTGCATCCAGGGAGAGGTGTTGAGCCGCGCCGCCACGTGATCGTGGTTCGCCCGCCCGTCGCGCACCCGGCGCGCCAGATGCGGCAGCTGCGGCCGGATCACCGCCGCCGACAGGTTCGACATGCGCTGATTGTAAAGAGGCAGGCGGTTCTGCAACGCCGGGAAATGATCGCGCAGCACCGGGTGTTTCTTCCAGTTGTGCTCATAGGCGCCCGACATGATGATCGCACGCGCCACCAGCTCGGCATCGTCGGTGACCAGAATGCCGCCTTCGCCGGCGTTGATCATCTTGTAACTCTGAAAGCTGAAACAGCCGATCCGGCCAATGGTGCCGATCTTCTGCCCGCGCCAGGTGGTGCCCAGAGAATGCGCCGCATCCTCGACCACCGGAATGCCACGCGCGTCGCAAAGCGCCATGATCGCCGCCATGTCCGAGGTATGGCCGCGCATGTGGCTGATGATCACCGCCGCGACATCGTCGAGCTTGGCGGCGAAATCCTCGAGGTCGATGCGGTAATCGTCGCCGACCTCGCACAGCACCGGGCAACATTCGGCATGCACCACCGCCGAGGGCACCGCGGCAAAGGTGAAGCCGGGGATCAGCACGCGGGCGTCGCGCGGCAGCTCCAGCGCCTTGAGCGCCAGAAACAGCGCCGCCGAACAGGACGCGACCGCCAGCGCATAGTGCATGCCCATCATTTCGGCGAATTCCGCTTCGAGTAGAGCCACCGGCGCATCCTCGGGCGCGGTATAGCGGAACAGGTCGCCACTTTGCAGCAACCGGTCGATTTCGGCGCGGGCCGCCTCCGGGATCGGCTCGGCGTCATGAACGTTGGGGGCCTCGAGACTGCTCATATTCGCTTTCCTTAATCGGGGTTTTCAGAAAACTAAATTAGAGCAATGCGGCAAAAAAGTGAATTTTCCGTAACGGGCGTCAATGCCCGTCGCCTGTGTCGTCAGATCCCCAATCTGTCGCGCAGGGCATACCAGCTCATCGCCAGGGTCAGCAGCGGCGTCCGCATCATCCCGCCGCCGGGAAAGGCGGGGGCGGGCAGGGCGGACATGGTCTCGAACCCCTCCTGTTCGCCCATGATCGCCCGCGCCATCAGCCAGCCGGCATGGGTCGCCGTGCCGACCCCGTGGCCGGAGTAACCCGAGGCCGAAAGCACCCCCGGCGCCACCCGCGCCAGAAAGGGCAGGCGTTTCATGGTGATCGCCAGGGTGCCGCCCCAAGCATAGTCGATCCTGACGTCTTTCAGATGCGGGAAAATCTCGGCCATCGGCCGCCGCACCTTGGCGGCGATGTCCTTCGGGAACCGATAGCCATAACTCTCGCCACCGCCGAACAGCAGCCGCCTGTCGTGGCTGAGCCGGAAGTAGTTCACCACGAAGCGGCTGTCGGCCACGGCCACATCCTCGGTCAGCACCTGCGCCGCGCCCGCGCCCAGAGGCTCTGTGGCAACGACAAAATTGTTGATCGGCATGACCCGCGCCCGCACCTTCCGGTCCAGCGTGCCAAGATAGCCGTTGCCGGCCAAGATCACGTGATCGGCCTTGACCCGCCCTTCGGCGGTCTGCACCAGCCCCGGCGCGACGTGATGCACGCAAGAGCCCTCATGGATCACCGCCCCGGCTGCCGCCGCCGCCCGCGCCAGCCCCACCGCCAGCCGCAAGGGGTGCAGATGCGCCGCATCCCGGTCGATCATCCCGCCCTTGTAATCGGGAGACGGGCAGAGCGCCCGCCAGGCCGCTTCGTCCAGCGCCTCGACATGGTCATAGCCATAGCGGTCGCGCAGGAAATCGACATAGCCGTGCAGCTCGGCCACCTCCGCCGCGCTCGAGCCGGTCCAGGCCACGCCCGGCTTCAGGTGACACTCGATGTCATGGTCGGAAATCAGCCGCTTGACCAGCGCCTTGGCCGCCTCGCCGAGCGCCCAGTATTTCGCCGCATCCGCGCGTCCGACCAGTCGCTCCAGCCCCTGCTGGTCGACCCGCTGCCCCGAGCCCAACTGCCCGCCATTGCGTCCCGAGGCGCCAAAGCCCACCCGATGCGCCTCGAGCAGGACAACCCGGCGCCCGGCCCGCGCCAGTTCCAGCGCCGCCGAGAGCCCGGTATAGCCACCGCCGACAATACAGACATCGGCCGTCACCGCGCCCTGGAGCGGCGCGAAGGGCGGCAGAAACGCGGTTGTCGCCGCATACCAGCTCTCCGGGTACTGGCCCTGGCGATCGTTGGAAAACAGCAGGTTCATGCCCCGCTCCCCTGCTTCTTCTCTTTGACAAATACCGCCGGGGGTCCGGGGGCAGCGCCCCCGATCCTCACACGTTCAGCAACAGGTGTTCCCGCTCCCACGGCGAGATCACCTGAAGAAACTCCTCGTATTCCGTGCGTTTGACGATGCCATAGACCCGGGCGAATTCCGGCCCCAGCACCTCGTGCAGCTCGGTCGCCGCGTCAAACAGATCCAGCGCCGATCCCAGCACCTGCGGGATGTCCGGCTCGCCCTCGTAGGCATCCCCCGAAAACTGCCCGGCCGGCGTCACCTTGTTGACCAGCCCGAGATAGCCACAGGCCAGCGACGCTGCGATCCCGAGGTAGGGGTTGCAATCCATGCCGCCGATGCGGTTCTCCACGCGCCTGGCCTCCGGATCCGAGATCGGGATGCGGATGCCTGTGGTGCGGTTGTCGCGCGCCCATTCCAGGTTGATCGGGGCGGCATGGTCGCGCACGTAACGGCGATAGGAGTTCACATAAGGCGCCATCACCGCGATGGCGCTTGGCAGATACCGCTGCAAACCGCCGATGAAATGCGCAAAGGCATCTGTCTCGCCGCCCTGCGGCCCGGCGAACATGTTGCGGCGGGTCTCCAGGTCGAGCACCGAATGATGGATGTGCATGGCCGAGCCCGGCTCATCGGCGATCGGCTTGGCCATGAAGGTGGCAAAGCAGTCGTGGCGCAGCGCCGCTTCGCGGATCAGCCGCTTGAAATAGAACACCTCGTCGGCCAGTTTCACCGGATTGCCATGCCGCAGATTGATCTCGAGCTGACCGGCGCCGCCCTCCTGAGTGATACCGTCGATCTCGAAACCCTGGGCCTCGGCAAAATCGTAGATGTCGTCGATCACCGGGCCGAATTCATCCACCGCCGTCATCGAATAGGCCTGACGCGCCGCGGCCGGCCGGCCCGAGCGGCCCATCATCGGCTCGATGCTCTTGGCCGGGTCGATATTGCGGGCCACCAGATAGAATTCCATCTCCGGTGCCACCACCGGCTTCCAGCCGCGCTGGTGGTAGAGGTCGACCACCCGTTTCAGCACGTTGCGCGGGCTCGCCGGGATCGGCACGCCCTCGCGGTCAAAGGCGTCGTGGATCACCTGCAAGGTCCAGTCGCCGGTCCAGGGCGCGGCAGTGGCGGTCGACATGTCGGGCTTGAGGATCATGTCGCGCTCGATAAAGCCGTCGGCGCCGGCGGCCTCGCCCCAGCCACCGGTGATGGTCTGATAGAAGATCGAATCTGGCAGGAAGAAGAACGACTGCCGGGCGAATTTCGACGCCGGGACCGCCTTGCCGCGGGCAATGCCCGGCAGGTCGGGGATCACGCATTCCACCTCGTCGAGCCGGCGCCCCTCGAGATAAGCCTGCGCGGCCTGCGGGGTCTGGGCGATCCAGTCGGTCATGCAAGGCTCCTGTCGCGAAAGAACTGGCCGATCATCCGGCCCAGCGTGGCATTGGCCACCGGCTTGTCGACCGTGGCACGCGCCTCGGCCAGCATCTCCGGCGGGATCGCCCCGCCGCGCGCCTCCATCAGCCCGGTGAGAAAGCCGGCGTCAAACTCGGGATGCGGCTGCACCGAGAACATCTTGCGGCCATAGACCAGCCCGGCGTTCTCGCAGAAATCGGTGCGGGCGATCACCCGGGCCTCCTGCGGGCGCGCGGTCACCTGATCCTGATGCCAAGCGTAAAGCGGCAGGGTCTCGCCGTCGAATTCATAATCCACCCGGCCCACCGACCAGCCACCCGAGAATTTCTCGACCCGCCCGCCAAGCGCCTGGGCCATGATCTGGTGGCCAAAGCAGATTCCCACCATCGGGATATCGGCCGCATAGGCCGCGCGGATCAGCGTCTCGAGCGGCGCGATCCAGGGCAGGTCGTCATAAGCTCCGTGTTTCGACCCGGTGATCAGCCAGCCATCGGCGTCCTCGACGCTGGCGGGAAACTGGCCATCCACCACGTCGTAATTGTCGAAGTCAAAGCCCTGGCCGTCCAGCAGATCGCGGAACATGCCGGAATAGGTCTTGTGGTCTGGCAGCGCCTCGGGCCTGTGCCCGGTGGTGAGGATGCCGATCTTCATGGTTCACCCATTTGTTCTAGACCGTGTCGAGATAGATCTCGACGCGCTCCGTTTCAGTCAGTTCTTCCATATAATGGGCCTCCTGCCGTTTGGTCAGGAGGAAATTGCGGATCATCTCCGGGGCAAAGATGCGGCGGATGTGATCGCTGCCTTCGAAGGCGTCCATCGCGCCCACCCAGGTGACCGGAATCCGCGGCAGATCCAGCGCATAGGCGTTTCCGGTGATCGGCGCCGGCGGCTCGATCGCATCCTCCATGCCGTTCATCGCCGCCCCGAGGATCACCGCCAGCATCAGATAGGGGTTCACGTCGCCGCCCGCCACCCGATGTTCGATCCGTCGCGCCCGGGCATCGCCAGACGGCACCCGCACCGCCGCGGTGCGGTTCTCATAGGCCCAGCAGATGCCGGTGGGCGCATGCGCCTCTGGCACCAGCCGGTCATAGGAATTGTGATGCGGCGCAAAGATCAGCGCCGAATCGGCCATTGCATCGAGACAGCCGCCAATCGCATGGCGCAGCACCTCGGTGCCGGTTTCGCCGCCGTCGTCGAAGATGTTGTCGCCGTTCTCGTCGAGCACCGAGAAATGCGTGTGCAGCCCCGAGCCGGCATAATCGTCATAGGGTTTGGCCATGAAGGAGGCGGCAAAGCCGTGCCGCCGCGCCAGCCCCTTGACCAGCCATTTGAACAGCCAGGCATCGTCGGCCGCCCGCAGCGCATCCTCTGAATGCATCAGGTTGATCTCGAACTGCCCCAGCCCGGCCTCGGAGATCGCGGTATCGGCGGGGATGTCCATCTCTTCGCAGGCATCGTAGAGATCGGTGAAGAACTGGTCGAAACTGTCGAGCGCGCGGATCGACATCGTCTCGGCCGCCTTGCGCCGCTTGCCCGAGCGCTCGCTCACCGGCACCTGCAACGACCGGCCGCTGTCGTCGATCAGGTAGAATTCCAGCTCCACCGCCACCACCGGCGTCAGCCCCTTGGCCTTGTAGCGGTCCAGCACGGCGCGCAGCGCATGGCGCGGATCGCCCTCGTAGGGGCGGCCATCCTCGCGGAACATCCAGATCGGCAGGAGGGCGGTCGGCGCCTCGAGCCAGGGCATCGGCAGAAAGCCGCGTTCGGTGGGCAGGAGCACGCCGTCGCGGTCGCCGCTCTCGAACACCAGCGGGCTGTCGTCGATATCCTCGCCCCAGATGTCGAGATTGAGCACCGAAACCGGAAAGCGGGTGCCGCTCTCGACCACCTTGTCGGCGAAACGCACCGGCACCCGCTTGCCGCGCGGCTGACCGTTGAGGTCGGCGGCGGCGACACGGATCGTGCGCACCTGCGGATTCTTGCGCAGCCAGGATTTCATTGCATTGCCGGACATGGGGCACCTTGGGTGAATAATTTGATCAAATTATGGATAACGACCCGCGCCGGGGTTTGGCAAGCGGGAAATGAAATGCCGATTGCCGCGCCCCGGACCTGATCCGGAGCCGCGCCGATAGCTAGGGGACGTCCCGGATCGGGGTCCGGGACGGGTCAGCGAATGAGGTTCAGCCGCAGCTTCATCTTGGCCCGCCGCGCCTGCGGCAGATGCCGGTTGAGCCGCCGGTTGATCAGCCCGAAGAGCGCGATCAGCAAGAGCGTCAGCAGGATGAAATAGCCCGCCAGGATCGGGTAGGGGACAAAGGGGTTGAAGGTCTTGTCGGCAAAGTAATTGGCATAATACAGCGCGTCGCCGCGTTGCTGAAACGCCGGAAAGCCCGAGAAATAGACCAGCGTGGTGGCGTGAAACAGAAAGATCGCCTCGTTGGTATAGGCCGGCCAGGCCAGCCGCAGCATGGTCGGCCAGACAATGCGCCGAAACCGCACCCAGCCGGAAAAGCCATAGGCGTCGGCGGCTTCGGTATCGCCCTTGGGCACCGACAAAAGCGCGCCATAGAAGATCTCGCCGGAATAGGCGGCGGTGTTGAGAAACAGCACCACAAGCGCCCCGGCCCAGGCCGAGGTCAGCGGCGTGAAGACGGGCGCCACCTGTTTCAGCGACAGGAACAGGAAATAGGCAAAAAAGAACTGGATAAACAGCGGCGAGCCGCGAAACAGGAAGATGAACCATTCCGCCGGCTTGCGCAGCCAAGGGCTTTGCGCCGCCTTGCCCAGCGCCACCGCCGTCGCCAGGAAGAAGCCGGCAAAAAGCGCCAGCACCCCGAAATAGACGTTCCAGATCATCCCCGAGCCGATCAGCACGAACTGCTGGCAGAGGGTAAAATCCGACCGCGGCAACAACCGCTCCCCCACCCCGACAGAACGCAGGGCATAATCGGCAAAAGTCTCCCAACAACTCATTCCGCGCCCCCCCGGCAGCTTCCTCTTGCACAAAATACTCTCTGGGGAGTCGCCAAAGGCGACGGGGGCAGAGCCCCCAGAGTACCGCCACCCAACCTCATGCCGCCGCCTTCCGCTGCGCTTCGCCGCCGGCTGTCGCCCGCCCGAAGGTCAGACGTTGCATCACCCGGCCCAGCACCACCTCCGACACCTTGGTGAACCCCAGGTAGAACACCAGAAGCGCCAGGAAATACCACATCCGCCAGTCGCCATGCGGGTAATCGGTGAAGCGCGGGGTCTTGGTGCCGCCCAGCTCGCGCGCCCAATAGACGATATCCTCGACACCGAGCAGGAACAGCAGCGGTGTTGCCTTGATCAAAACCATCCAGAGGTTCGACAGGCCGGGCAGGGCATAGACCCACATCTGCGGCACCAGAATGCGCCAGAAGCTCTGCCGGCGCGACATGCCATAGGCCTCCGCCGTCTCGATCTGGGCCCGGGGCACGGCGCGCATGGCGCCAAACAGCACATTGGCGGCAAAGGCGCCAAAGACGATGGCAAAGGTCAGCACCGCCAGCAGGAACCCATAGGTCTCATGCACCCATTGCGGCGCGGTGCCCAGCGGCAGCTTGGCGGCGTCGCAGACCACGAAATCATTGCCCTGCCGGATCGGCTGATCCCAGCCCGGGCAGAGCGCCTGGTGGCGCAGCCATTCGAATCCCTGGTCGAGCGCGATGACAAAGAACAGGAAGAACGCGATGTCGGGCACGCCACGCACGATGGCGATATAGGTCCGGCCCAGCCAGTTGATCGGAAAGATGTGGCTGCGCGCCGACATGGCGCCAAGAAATCCGAAGGCCAGCGCCACCGGCGCGGTGATTGCCAGCAAGAGCAGCACCGTGCCGAAAGAGGCATAGAAGGCCATGTGCTTGCCGGTCGTCAGATAGCACGCCAGCCAGCGGGCGCCTTCGAGCAGCTCGGGTTCTGCGCAATAGCTGAAAATGGCAGCTCTCCTGCGGAGCGGGCGGGCCGGCAGGCCCACCCTGCGTTTCAGGGCCGGAGGCGGGTGTCAGCCCGCCCGCGGGATCAGAAGGTTTCGCCGACGTCCCATTTCTCGATCAGGGCATTGAGCGAGCCGTCTTCCTTCATCGACTGGATCGCCGCATCGAACTTGGCGCGCAGCTCGGCGTCGCTTTCGCGGAAGCCCATGCCGATGCCGCCGCCCAGCAGGATGTCCTCGGCCACGAAATCAAGCTCGGCGCTTTCCTCGGCATAAGGCGTCAGGAAGGATTTGTCGGCCAGAACCGCATCCGCCTCGCCATCGCGCACCGCGCCGATGGTTTCTTCCGGGTTGGCGAATTCCAGCAGGGTGGCGCCGATCTCGGCGATATGCGCCGCCTGGATGGTGCCGGCCTGCGCCGCGATCACCGCGCCGGCCGGATCGATCTCGGTGCCGGCCATGCCGAGATAGGACGAGGGGTCAGGCTGGGTGTAGTTCTGGGTGAAGTCGATGACTTCCTCGCGCTCGTCGGTGATCGACATGCCGGCGATGATGGCATCGTAGTTGCCCGAGACCAGGTTCGGGATGATCGAATCCCATTCGTTGGTGACCCATTCACAGGTCAGCTCGGCGCGGGCGCAGAGTTCGTCACCGACCTCGCGTTCGAAGCCGTCGACCTCGCCGGCATCATTGAGGAAGTTGAACGGAGGATAGGCGCCTTCGGTGCCGAGCCGCACGGTCCCGGAATGGCTTGCGGCCATGGCGAGGCTGGCGGTCAGGGCCAGAGCGGCGGTGCCGGTCAGGAAAAGTTTCATGTCTGTTGCTCCCTTGGTTGGTGGTTCAGGCGGCTTTGGTCGAGGACAGAAAGCCCCGCAGCCGCTCGGATTTGGGCGCGTCGAACAGCGGTCCGGGCGCACCTTCTTCTTCGATCAGACCCTGGTGAAGAAAAACCACGTGGTCGCTCACGTCATGGGCCATCTTCATGTCATGGGTCACGATCAGCATGGTCCGGCCTTCGGTGGCCAGATCCTTGATCACCCGCACAACCTCCTGCTCGAGCTCCGGGTCCAACGCCGAGGTCGGCTCGTCGAAGAGCAGCGCCTCGGGCTCCATGCAGAGCCCGCGGGCAATCGCCGCGCGCTGCTGCTGGCCGCCGGAAAGCTGTGCCGGATAGGCCGCGCATTTGTCGCCGATGCCGACCTTGTCGAGGTAGTGGCGCGCCCGTTCCTCGACGTCGGCCCGGTCGCGGCCCAGCACGGTGACCGGTGCTTCCATCACGTTTTGCAGGATGGTCATATGGGCCCAGAGATTGAACTGCTGGAACACCATCGACAGGTTGGTGCGGATGCGCAGCACCTGTTTGGCATCGGCCGGCCGGCGCGCCAGCCCGCTGCCTTTCCAGCTCACCGGCTCGCCCTTGAACAGGATCTCGCCCTGCTGGCTGTCTTCGAGCAGGTTGGCGCAGCGCAAAAGCGTCGATTTGCCCGAACCGGACGAGCCGATCAGCGAGATCACCTCGCCCCGGTGCGCCGTGATCGATACGCCCTTGAGCACTTCGAGCTGGCCGTAGCTCTTGTGAAGGTCGCGGATCTCGATGACGGGGGGCTGGTCTGGCACGTGACGCTTTTCTGTGTGTGAAGGTTCCCTGTAATAGGGCAGTAATTTTGCGGCCTTGCAACTTGCAAAACGGCGGAAATGCCCGGATTCCGCCGGACTTGCCGTCACGGCAGGCCAAATCGGAGGGCCCTTGCCCCCCGCGTCACTCCCGTGTGACGCGCTGGCGGGCCATGGCACTGTCGACATCGCTGATGCCCAGCATCGGCGCCACCATGCGCAACAGCGCATCTTCGGCCTCGTCGCGGGTGCCATCGGCCAGCACCACCTGCCAGAGCGCCTCGATCACCCCGAGGCGGGCCTCGAAAGGCACCGCATCCTTGATCGCGCGGGTGAAGCGCACGGTGTCGGGGGCCTCGGATTCGAGCTGTTCGGCTTCGCGCCGCAGGGCGCTGGCCTCGAAGGGCGAGAGGCCGAAACGGCTGGCGGCAATCTTGTCGATCAGGGTGCGTTCGTCATCGTCATAGGTTTCGTCCGACCGCGCCACCCGCACCAGAAGCGCAGTCAGCGCGAGGCGGGCGTCTTGGTCGGGCAACTGGGCGGGCTCTGGCTGGGTCAGCCGTCTGAGGAAATCTGCGAACATGGGGGAGATATAGGCGCAAGCCGGGGGAGGGCCAAGCACTTCGGCCGAGGGTTCGTCGGATGGCCGGCGCCTTGGCGGGGGCGCGGGCCAAGGCTTATGCGCCGCGCCGTGGCCCGGCGTGCCGCTCAGGCGCGCGCCCTGAGACGCGCCTGCTTGCTCAGGATCTGCGGTTCCGCCACCGGCGCCCAGTCGGGCGGCGCAAAGAACGGCGTCTGTTGCCAGCGTCCCGACAGCCGTTCGGCCAGGAGCCGCTGGCCAAAGGCCAGCACCATCCGGCCCAGCCCCCGATCCTTGCGCGGGGCGCCGGGCCCGCTGGCCCAGACGGTGTTGGCATGGGCCCGCACCGGCCCCAGCAGCTTGTCCTCGCCCTGGTGCGCCGCGCAACTCAGCGAGACAAAGGGCAGTTTGGCCGATTTCAGCGTATTGGCCACCGGCGTGCCGCAACAGGTGGTGTGCCAGCGCGACAACCCCTGTGGCGAGAGCCGGAGCAGGCCGAGATTGCCGATCCCGCGCGTGAACGTCACCTGTGATGGCGCCACCTGAAGCAGATCGGTGCCGCCGGCCTCGTTTAGGATATCGGCGCCGAGGTGGCGCGGAAAGCTCTGGCAGTCGGCGCAATAACAGATCAGTCGCGTCCCCCGCCGGGGCGCGCTGACATGCCATTCGGTGGCGCCGCAGGTGCAGGCAAAACGGGCGTTCATGGCGGCGAGGCTAGCCGCGCCTCCGGCGCGCCGCAAGTCGCCACGTCAACCGACAGCTTTCCTTCGCGGAATCGATCCGGAGGTGTAGCATTCACACGGCACCTGTGTGTCAAAAAAACCGAAAATTGGGGAGTTCTCATGTCTATGTCCTTGTCCCGCCGCGGCTTTTTGGCCGGCACAGCCGGATTCGTCGCGCTGCACCCGTTCTCTCTCCGCGCTGCCGCCAATCAGGCGCATCTGCGCATCATGGAAACCACAGACCTGCATGTGCACGTCTTTCCCTATGATTATTATGCCGACCGTCCGATCGATACGGTCGGCCTGGCCCGGACCGCCGCATTGATCGACGATGTCCGTGCCGAGGCGACCAATGCGCTGTTGATCGACAATGGCGATTTCCTGCAAGGCAACCCGATGGGCGATTACATCGCCTATGAGCGCGGCATGAAGGAGGGCGACATGCATCCGGTGATCGCCGCGATGAATGCGCTGGGGTTCGATGCCTCGACGCTGGGCAATCACGAATTCAATTACGGGCTGTCCTTCCTCGAGAAATCCCTCGCCGGGGCCAAGTTCCCGGTGGTCTGCGCCAATATCGCCAAGTCTCTGGGCGCCAGCCCGACCGAGGATGAGACCCTGTTGCCGCCCTATGTCATCCTCGATCACAGCGTCACCGACGGCGCCGGCGAAAGCCATCAGATCAAGCTCGGGCTGATCGGCTTTGTCCCGCCGCAGGTGATGAACTGGGACCGTCGCCACCTCGAAGGCAACGTCATGGCCCGCGACATCGTCGAAACCGCCCGGGCCTATGTGCCGCAGATGCGTGAGGCCGGCTGCGATCTGGTTGTGGCGCTGTCGCATTCCGGCATCGGCGGGGCGGATCATACCGACGGCATGGAAAATGCGTCAGTACCGCTGGCCGCGGTCGACGGCATCGACGCCATCCTCACCGGCCACAGCCACCTGGTCTTCCCGTCTTCGACCTATGCCGAATTCGCCGGTCTCGATGTCGAACAGGGCACGATCATGGGCAAGCCGGCCGTGATGGGCGGGTTCTGGGGCTCGCACATGGGGCTGATCGACCTGATGATCGAGCGCGACGGCAGCGGCTGGCGGGTGCTCTCGCACACCGCCGAGGCGCGGCCGATCTACACCCGGGGCGAGGACCGTTCGATCACTCCGACGGTCGAAAGCGTCGACAAGGTGCTGGCCGCCGCCGAACAGGAGCATCAGGAGACTCTGGCCTATGTGCGCCGCGCCGTGGGCAAGACCGATGCGCCGCTGCACAGCTATTTCGCTCTGGTGGCGGATGACCCCTCGGTGCAGATCGTGTCGAACGCCCAGACCTGGTATATCGAGCAGATGATGCAGGGCACCGAATACGAGGGCCTGCCGATCCTCTCGGCCGCGGCACCTTTCAAGGCCGGTGGCCGGGGCGGGCCGGAGTATTACACCGATGTCGCCGTGGGCGACGTGGCGATCAAGAACGTTTCCGACCTCTATCTCTATCCCAATACCGTGCGCGCGGTGAAGGTGACCGGGGCCGAGGTCAAGGACTGGCTCGAGCGCTCGGCCGGCATGTTCAACCAGATCGAACCGGGGGCCGAGGATGCCACGCTCTTGAACCCGGAGTTCCCGAGCTACAATTTCGACGTGATGGACGGGGTGACCTACCAGATCGACCTCAGCCAGCCGTCGAAGTTCGGGCCCAAGGGCGAGTTGATCAACCCCGAGGCCAGCCGTATCGTGAACCTCGCCTACAATGGCGAACCGATCGACCCGGCGCAGGAGTTCATCATCGCCTCGAACAACTACCGTGCCGGCGGCGGCGGCTCCTTCCCCGGCGCCTCGCCCGAGACCACGGTCTTCGAGGGGCCCGACACCAACCGCGACGTGATCGTGCGGTATATCGTCGAGAAGGGCACGGTGAGCCCGCGCGCCGATGGCAACTGGTCCTTCGCGCCGATGGAGGGCACCACGGTGATCTTCGAGACCGGGCCAGCGGGCGCGCAATATGCCGACGGCGTGCCGGGGGTGCAGATCGAAGAGGCGGGCCAATCCGACAGTGGATTCGCGCGGTTCCGCATTTCGCTCTAGGCGCGTCGCGCTCCAGCCTCCCGTCCCGGCCTCAGCGCCGGGACCTCTCGCCTGCGGCTGGCGACCGGGAGGCCCCGGATCAAGTCCGGGGCGCGGTGCTGCGGACCGTCTCGCGCCTCATACCAACCGACTGATCTCTTTCGCCGCCCGCACGAAATCCTTGAACAGCGGATGCGGCTCGAACGGTTTCGATTTCAGTTCCGGGTGGAATTGCACGCCGATGAACCAGGGGTGATCCTGCCATTCGACGATCTCGGGTAGCCGCCCGTCCGGGCTCATCCCGGAGAACACCAGCCCGTGTTCCTCGAGCTTGTCCTTGTACTTGATGTCGACCTCGTAGCGGTGCCGGTGCCGCTCGTCGATCGCCTGGGAGCCATAGACCTGCGCCACCTTCGACCCTTCGGCCAGCGCCGCGTCATAGGCGCCCAGCCGCATGGTGCCACCCTTGTCGTCATCGGCCGAGCGCGAGACCTTGGCATTGCCCTGAACCCACTCCTTGAGGTGATAGACCACCGGCTCGAAGCGTTTCTTGCCGGCTTCGTGGTCGAATTCCTCCGAGCCCGCGCCGGAGACGCCGGCGACATTGCGCGCCGCCTCGATCACCGCCATCTGCATGCCGAGGCAGATGCCGAGATAGGGCACCTTGTGCTCGCGGGCGAATTGCGCCGCCTTGATCTTGCCTTCGGTGCCGCGCTCGCCAAAGCCGCCGGGCACCAGGATCGCGTGATAGCCTTGCAGATGTACCGCCGGATCCTCGCGATCGAAGAGCTCGGCATCCACCCATTCCACCTTGACCTTGACCCGATTGGCAATGCCGCCATGGGTCAGCGCCTCGGCGATGGATTTATAGGCATCCTCGAGCTGGGTGTATTTGCCGACGATGGCAACCCGCACTTCGCCCTCGGCGTGATGGATGCGGTCGCTGACGTCTTCCCATTTGCTCAGCTCGGGCTTCGGCGCGGGCGAGATCTGGAAGGCATCGAGCACCGCCTGATCCAGCCCCTCGCGGTGATAGGTCAGCGGCGCGTCATAGATCGTCGAGAGATCCTGGGCGGCAATCACCGCCTCGGGGCGCACGTTGCAGAACAGCGCCAGTTTCTCGCGTTCCTTGGCCGGGATCGGCCCCTCGGAGCGGCAGACCAGGATGTCGGGGGCAATGCCGATCGACCGCAGCTCCTTGACCGAGTGCTGCGTCGGCTTGGTCTTCAGCTCGCCCGACGCGGCGATATAGGGCAGCAGTGTCAGATGCATGAAGATGCATTGCCCGCGCGGCTTGTCCTGGGAAAACTGGCGGATCGCCTCGAAGAAGGGCAACCCCTCGATATCGCCGACGGTGCCGCCGATCTCGCAGAGCATGAAATCCACCTCGTCCTCGCCGATCGAGATGAAATCCTTGATCTCGTTGGTGACGTGCGGAATGACCTGGATGGTCTTGCCGAGGTAATCGCCGCGGCGCTCCTTCTCCAGCACATTGGAATAGATCCGCCCCGAAGAGACCGAGTCGGTCTTGCGCGCCGCCACCCCGGTGAACCGCTCGTAGTGCCCGAGGTCGAGATCGGTCTCGGCGCCATCGTCGGTGACAAAGACTTCGCCGTGTTCAAAGGGGCTCATGGTGCCGGGATCGACGTTCAGATAGGGGTCGAGCTTGCGCAGCCGGACGGAGAAGCCGCGGGCCTGCAACAGGGCGCCGAGCGCGGCCGAGGCCAGCCCCTTGCCAAGCGAAGACACAACACCGCCGGTGATGAAGATAAAGCGCGCCATGCTGAAGGAAACTCCCGTAGTCGAACGTCGTTTGAACCGCGCGGCCAGAGGCCAAATTTTCGCAGTACCACGGGAGTCCATCGTTACAGGATTCGCGTGGATTTGACAAGCCGACCGCAAGATACTGTTGCGGTCAGCCACGAAATCTCAATGGATTGTAGAGCCCCGAAATTCCGGCGCGGTCAGGCCCGTCAGTCGGCCCGCGGCACCAGCGGCGCGTTCTCGTCCTGGCCGGGCGGCAGAAGCTCGTCGCCGGGCAGGGCGGGGGTCGCAGGGCCGTCGCCTTCGCTGGCGGCCGGTGGGGTCAGGCGGTCGATGACCGAGCTGCCGGCGGAGTTCTGCGCGGCGATGATGGTCAGGGTGATCGAAGTCACGATAAAGGCCACGGCCAGCACCCAGGTCACCTTGCCCAGCGCGGTTGCCGCCGACCGTCCCGCCACGGCGCCGCCGCCGCCACCCATGCCAAGGCCGCCGCCTTCCGAGCGTTGCATGAGCACAACGCCAATCAGCGCCAGCGCCAACAGCAGGTGGATGATCAGGACGACGTTTTCCATGGGGCCTCGCGGGTATCGTGTTGCCGGGGTATGTAGGCGGAAAGATCCGCACGCGCAACCCGCAACCCGGCAACAGTCCGCAGCCCCGCCGCCGTCCGCCCGGAAACCACCCCCGGCCCAATCCCCAAAGACGCGCTCACCCCGCCCAGCCCCCCGGCCGCATACACCACGGCGCGCGAACAAAGCGCCCCGCACCGCTCTTCCTCTTGCTGAAAATACCCTCGGGGGAGGCCGCAGGCCGGGGGCAGAGCCCCCCATTCCCGCGACAGCCCGCCGACAGCCAAAAGTCCCTAACCGGGAATTCAGACGTCGACGTCATCCACATCCGCCTGGCCGGAAAGCCGCCGCCGCAGGATCGACCAGCTCAGCCCGATTCCCAGCACCGTCGAAAGCGCCAGGATCCCCAGCCAGGTGTTGAGCGCCTGGTTGTCCAGCGTCAGCACCCCGAAATCATGCAGCACCCAGAGCAGGGCGGCGACGATGGCGGCAATCAGCATCATGCCGAAGGCGCCGATCGAGCGCAGGGTGGCGCGCAGGTAGACGATCCAGCCGACCAGCAGCAGCAGCCCCAGCAGCAGGACCAGCGGCAACTGGCTGTCCCAAGCGCGCAACGCCCAGCCGAGATAGCTGAAGGCGGTCGGATTGAAGGTGGCGGCAACCAGAAGGAAGGCAAAGACCCAGCGAACGAGAAAACCCATGACGGCCTCTTTTGGTGACACGCGTTTCCGGTTCTTCCGAAACGCGCTTCACATCTAGCCGATTGCCGGCGCATGTCCAGCCGCGGCAAATTCCGCCCCGCGCCGGCGGCGAGGTCAATTTCGCGGTTTCGCCCCCGCGCGGCAACGGCTATATCGGCGCGGGTTTGGCACCATAGAGAAGGATGTGACATGGCCAATGTTGTCGTGGTCGGCGCACAATGGGGCGACGAAGGTAAGGGCAAGATCGTGGACTGGCTCAGTGAACGCGCCGATGTGATCGCGCGCTTTCAGGGCGGCCACAACGCGGGCCACACCCTCGTCATCGACGGCAAGGTCTACAAGCTGCATGCGCTGCCCTCGGGCGTGGTGCGCGGCGGCAAGCTGTCGGTGATCGGCAACGGCGTGGTGCTCGACCCCTGGAACCTGCTGAAAGAGATCGAGACGATCCGCGCCCAGGGCGTGGAGATCACCCCCGAAACACTGATGATCGCCGAGAACACGCCACTGATCCTGCCGTACCACGGCGAGCTTGACCGGGCGCGCGAAGAGGCCGCCTCCAAGGGCACCAAGATTGGCACCACCGGCCGTGGCATCGGCCCCTGCTACGAGGACAAGGTCGGCCGCCGCGCCATCCGGGTCGCCGATCTGGCCGATCCGGCGACGCTCGAGGCCCGCGTCGACCGTGCGCTCCAGCACCACGACCCGCTGCGCAAGGGGCTGGGGGTCGAGGCGATCGACCGCGACGGGTTGATCGCGCTGCTGCAAGAGGTGGCGCCGAAGATCCTCGAATATGCCGCCCCGGTCTGGAAGGTGATGAACGAAAAGCGCAAGGCCGGCAAACGCATCCTCTTCGAAGGCGCACAGGGCGCGCTGCTCGACATCGATTTCGGCACCTATCCCTTTGTCACCTCGTCGAACGTGATCGCCGGGCAGGCGGCCACCGGCGTGGGCATTGGCCCCGGCTCGATCGATTACGTGCTGGGCATCGTCAAGGCCTATACCACCCGCGTCGGCGAAGGCCCGTTCCCGACCGAGCTGGATGACGCCGACGGCCAGCGCCTCGGCGAGCGTGGCCACGAATTCGGCACCACCACCGGCCGCAAGCGCCGCTGCGGCTGGTTCGACGCCGCGCTGGTGCGCCAGACCTGCGCCACCTCGGGCGTCACCGGCATCTCGCTGACCAAGCTCGACGTGCTCGACGGCTTCGAGACGCTCAAGATCTGCACCGGCTACGAGCTTGACGGCGAAACGCTCGACTATCTGCCCACCGCCGCCGACCAGCAGGCGCGGTGCACGCCGATCTATGAGGAAATGCCCGGCTGGACGGAAAGCACCGAGGGCGCGCGCAGCTGGGCCGAGCTGCCGGCCAATGCGATCAAATACGTGCGTCGGGTCGAGGAGTTGATCCAATGTCCGGTGGCGCTGCTCTCGACTTCGCCGGAGCGTGAGGACACCATCCTCGTCACCGATCCTTTCGCGGATTGAGGGCGTCATGGGTCTCGGCAAGGGATTGAGCTACAAGGCCCGGCGGCGCTGGTCGCTGGTGATCCTGCTGGTCGGTCTGCCGGCCTATGTCGTTGCGGCGGTCAGCATCGTGAACATGCTGAGCCGCCCGTCGATCCTGGTGGAACTGCTGGTCTATATCCTGCTCGGCGTCCTCTGGGCGCTGCCGTTCCGCTTTGTCTTTCGCGGCGTCGGTCAGGAGGATCCCGACGCCGACGGCGGCCCCGAAACCTGATCTCGGGCCTCGGCCCGGGGTGGCGGCCGCTGATGACGGGGCAGGCCGCGAAATTTCCCTTGCGTCAGCATTGGCGCTGCGCGAGCCTTTGGTCTAGCGTTCCACCATGACGCGCGCGCCCGACATTCTGGCTCAGGACAACCCCTTTCTCGGCATACTGCTGATGCTGGGCTTCTGCCTGCTGGCGCCGCTGGGCGATGCCATCGTCAAGCTTCTGGGCGAGACGGTGCCGCTGCTGGAAATCCTCACCATCCGCTTCGTCATTCAGGCGGTCGTGCTGGCGGTGCTGGTCGGCATGACCGGCCGGTCGTGGTACATGTCGCGGCGGGTGTTCTGGCTGGCCTGGCTCCGGGCCTTCCTGCATATCGCCGGAATTGCGACGGTCTTTGCCGCGCTGCGCTATCTGCCGCTGGCCGAGGCCATGGCGATTGCCTATGTCATGCCGTTCCTGATGCTGCTTCTGGGCCATTACGTGCTGGGCGAAGAGATCGGCGCCCGGCGCGCCTGGGCCTGTGCGGTCGGATTTGTCGGCACCTTGATGGTGGTGCAGCCGACCTTTGCCGATGTCGGCTGGCCGGCGCTGCTGCCGCTTGCCGTCGCCGTGATCTTTGCCTTTTTCATGCTGGTCACCCGCCAGATCGCGCGCGAGACCGATCCGATCTCGATGCAGGCGATCAATGGCGTCATGGCCTCGCTGGTGCTTGTCCCGCTCTCGGTCCTGGCCGAACGCGCAAGCGCCGGCCTGCATTACGTGGCGCTCGATCAGACCGAGATCCTGCTGCTTGCCGCCGTCGGCATCACCGGCACCGTGGCGCATCTGCTGATGACCTGGAGCCTGCGGTACGCGCCCTCGGCCACCGTCGCGCCGATGCAATATCTTGAGATCCCGGTGGCGATGTTCTACGGCTGGCTGATCTTTGCCGATCTGCCCAATGGCCTCGCTCTGTTCGGCATCGCGGTGACCATGGCGGCCGGTCTCTACATCGTCATGCGCGAACGGTCGATGGCGCGGACCCCGCCGCTAGAACAGCCCTGACCGCTGCGTCAAGACAATCCCGCGGCAGGATCACCAGCATGCCGGGGCCGTCCATTTCCAGCGTGACCTCGGTGGCCAGCGCTTCGTTCGAGGTGCCGACCCGTCCGCCGGGGGTGAAATCTATGCCATGGATCGGCCAGCGCAACCCGGTGCTCTGGCCGGTCACCGGCCGCAACGGAAACAGCGAGACCCGGGTGCCGGCCGCCAGATCGAGCGCCAGCCGGGGCGGGGCGTGAAACACCACGTCCTCGCGTCCGATCAGGATGCAGGGCCGGTCGGCCCGCGCCGCCAGCCGGTTGAAGACCGAGAGCTGATGATCCACCCGCGCACCCAGAAACCCCAGCCCGAGGATCAGCGGCGCCTCGATATTGCGCAGGCACTTGTCGAAATCGGTGCTGTCCTGTTCGGCGATGTGATGCAGGGTGTCGGGCGAGAGCGCGGCGCGGGTCTCGGCCGGAAGCGAATCGAAATCGCCGATCACCGCCTCGGGGGTCACCCCGTGGCGCAGCAGCACCAGCGCCCCGCTGTCGGCCGCCACCGCGCGTCCGGCCCAGGTTTGCGCCAGCGTCAGGTCGGCGTGGCGGAACTCTCCGCCACCGACAAGCAGGATCGGCGCTTCGGCAGTAATGATGGGGTGATTCATGGCTTTTTAGCCGTATTCCGGGAGAAAGGTCACAATCTGGTCACGAAATGATACCCTCACTTGCACAGATTCGGGCCGCTTTGGCCGGGACCATCATGATAAACATGAGCTTGCAGGTATTTGGAAGGCGAGCACACGATGGTACAGACAAATAAAATCCTGACCGTCTCTTACGGCACATTTTCGTGCACGTTGGAAGGGTTCGACGAATCCTTCGAGACCATGAAGGCAATTGCAGAATACTTCCGCGACCTCGCGTCGGATGACCGGTATTTCGGGGCAGAGCCGCCCACGCCAGACGCCGAAATGCTGGCCCGGATCGCGGAAAAGGAAATTTCGCGCCGCGTCGAGGCCCGGTTCGAGGATGACGGCATCGTGCTGCGCCCCTCGCTGGCCGCTGCCGCCGAGGCCGAAACCGCGCCGCAGCAGGCCGCGCCACAGAGACCCGCGCCGGAACAGCCCGCAGCCGCCAAAGCCGAAATCGCAGCGCCCGCCGCCCCGTCGGAGCCGGCCCCCGCCGCCGTGACCGAAGCGGTGAGCGACGCCGGGCTCGACGACGAACTCGAGACTATGTCCGCCGCGCTCGAGGTTCACGCCGAGCCGGAAGCCGAGACTGCGATCACGCCCGAGGCTGCCCCGGTGCAAGAGGCCGCGCCGGAAACGGTGGAAGCGGTCAGCGACGTCCCGGCAGAGCCACCGAAGACCGAAGCGGTCGACGATTCCGCCGTCGCCGCCGCCAAGCCCGATCGCATGCCGGAATCGATTGCCGACAAGCTGGCCCGCATCCGCGCCGTCGTCTCTGCCAGTTCCCCGGCGGCCGCGCCGGCGGCCCCCGAAACCGAAGCCGTGCCCGCGACCGAGAGCGCCGAAGCCGCGCCCGAGACCATGGTCGACCTGGTGATCGGAAATGTCATGTCGACCCTGGCCTCCGGCGACGCCGAGGACCGGCTGACCGACGCCCCTGAGATGCAGGACGTGGCGGTGACCGAAGTCACGCTTGACGGCATTGCGGACCTGGTGCCCGCCAAACCCGAAATCGAACCGGCCGAAGAGATGGACGGGGATGCCGCGGCGCCGGAAGCCGAGGCGGAACCAGAGGTTACCGCCGCCGCCGAACCCGAATCCGCGCCGGAAGCCGAGCCTGCGCCCGCGCCGAAATCCGAGGCCGAGCCCGCGCCGGTCGCGCCGCGTCGTGTGGCCCCGCGCCGTCCGGTCCGGGTGGTCAAGGTCAAGCGCCGCGCCGTTGAAACGCCGCCGAGCAGCCTGTCGCAGGACGACGAGGCCGAGCTGATGCGGGAGCTGGCCGAGGTGGAGGCCGAAATCGGCACGCCCGAGGCCGAGGCACCTGCGGCCGGGGCCGGCGCGCTCGAGGTCTCCGACGTGGTCGAGGACACCCAGCGCGCGGTGCGCGCCATGTCGCGCCGCGACCGCCGCGAGAATTTTGCCGGGGAAGAAGGCGACGTGTCGCGCCTGTTGGCGGCCACCGACGAGCAGTTGCAAGAGCCCGAAGGCCGCTCGCGCCGCAATGCCATCGCGCATCTGCGCGCCGCCGTCGCCGCCACCCGCGCCGATCGCAGCAGCGAGAGCCGTCATGACGAAAGCGATCCGCGTGGCGCCTATCGCGACGACCTTGCCGCCGCTGTCCGCCCGCGCCGCACCGCCTCGGCCGAGCCCGATCCCGAGCTGCCGCGCGTCGCGCCGCTCAAGCTGGTGGCCGAACAGCGCGTCGACCTGCCGGAAACCGAGCTGCCGGCACCCGGCGCCGTGGCCCAGACCGTGCGTCCGCGCCGTGTGTCGATGCCGCTGGAACGCGATGACGACGACAGCGCCGGCGGTTTCGCCAGCTTTGCCGAAGAGGTGGGCGCCAACCGTCTTCCCGAGCTGCTGGAAGCGGCCGCCGCCTATATGTCCTTTGTCGAGGGCCGCGACGAGTTCTCGCGCCCGCAGCTGATGACCAAGGTGCGCCAGGTCGACACCGGCGACACCAGCCGCGAGGACCGGCTGCGCAGCTTTGGCCAGCTTCTGCGGGATGGCAAGATCGAAAAGGTGCAGGGCGGGCGCTTTGCCGCCTCGGACAGCATCGGCTTCCGCCCCAAGGATCGCGCCGCCGGATAAGGCTCGCGGATATCGTACAAAAGGCCGGGGCAAGCGCTCCGGCCTTTTGCTTTTGTATCAACAGTTTGGCACGTTGACCGCCAGCCCGCCGAGCGACGTTTCCTTGTACTTTTCGTGCATGTCGGCCCCGGTCTGGCGCATCGTCTCGATCACCGCATCGAGCGGCACGAAATGGTCTCCGTCGCCGCGCAGCGCGAGACTTGCGGCGGAGACCGCCTTGATCGCACCCAGCCCGTTGCGCTCGATACAGGGCACCTGCACCAGCCCCTTGACCGGATCGCAGGTCATTCCCAGATGATGCTCCAACGCGATTTCCGCTGCATTCTCAATCTGTTCCGGCGTGCCCTTCATCGCCGCGCAAAGCCCGGCGGCGGCCATGGCGGCGGCCGAGCCGACCTCGGCCTGGCAGCCGGCTTCGGCGCCGGAAATCGAGGCATTGTATTTCACCAGCCCGCCAATCGCCGAGGCGGTGAGCAGGAAATCCGGCACGCCTGCGCGCGTGGCGCCCGGCACATGGTCGAGCCAGTAACGGATCACCGCCGGCACCACCCCCGCCGCGCCATTGGTGGGCGCGGTCACCACCTGATTTCCGGCGGCATTCTCTTCGTTGACCGCCATGGCATAGGCGCTCATCCAGTCGTTGATCGTATGTGGCGCCGAGAGGTTGCGGCCGCGCTCGGCCAGCAGCGCCTCGTGGATATTCTGCGCCCGCCGCCGGACGTTGAGCCCGCCCGGCAGGGTGCCGCCGCTTTCGAGGCCGCGATCGATGCAGTCGTTCATCACCTGCCAAATCCGGTCGAGGCCCTTCTCCAGCCGGTCGTGCCCGCCGCGCGACACCTCGTTGGCGCGCTTCATATCGGCGATGGATTTGCCGGAAGACGCCGCCATTTCAAGCATTTCCGAGGCGCTCTTAAAGGGGTAGGGCACCGGCGGCCCATCGTCCTTGTCGCGGCCTTCGGCCAGTTCGGCCTCGGTCACCACAAAGCCGCCGCCAATGGAATAATAGGTTTCCGACAGGATCACGTCGCCTTGGGCGTCGCGCGCGCGCAGGACCATGCCGTTGGCATGGCCGGGAAGATTGGGGCCGAAATCGAACACCAGATCGTTCTTGGGATCAAAAGAAAGCGTTCCGAGTCCCTCCGGGCAAATGGTTTTTTCACTCTGGATACGGGCAAACTCGGCCTCTGCGCGGGCGGCATCATAGCTTTCAGGGGTAAAGCCGGCCAGGCCGAGGATGGTGGCGCGGTCGGTCGCATGACCGACGCCGGTAAAGGCGAGAGACCCGTGAAGAGTCGCCTGTAAGCCTTTGAACTCAAACGGAGAGCCGCGCATCGTCTTGAGGAAACGCGCGGCGGCGACCATGGGGCCCATGGTGTGCGACGAGGACGGGCCGATGCCGACCTTGAACATCTCGAAAACCGACAGAAACATCAAAAGCTCTCCCTTGCGCGGGTTGGCGGGTTCGGGACGAGTGGTACAGCCCGGCTCAGAGATTCCAAGGGCGGAAAGCGACGTCTTGCGCGGCTTTGCGGCCGTGGGAGCAGCGCAAACGCCCCGAAGATCACGCAAAACTGCGCGAATCCGGGAAAATGCGTGCCGAAACGGTCTCGCAACCCCACCGGCGATTTCCTATAACTCCGCGAAGCTTGAGGGAGTCGCTCACAATGTCCGGAGAATTGTCGCCAATTGACAAGGCCAAGTTCGTGGCCGCCAAACGTGCATCCGACCTCGTCGAGGATGGCATGCGTGTCGGCCTGGGAACCGGCTCCACCGCCGCCTGGCTGGTGCGCTGCCTGGGCGAACGGGTGCGCGAGGAGGGGCTGCGGTTTCGCGGCGTGCCGACCTCGACCCGCACCGCCGAGCTGGCTCGCGAGGTGGGGATCACCGTCATCAGTCTCGACGAGGCGCGCTGGCTCGATGTCACCATCGATGGCGCCGATGAATTCGACGGCAACTTCAACCTGATCAAGGGCGGCGGCGGCGCGCTGTTGCAGGAAAAGATCGTCGCCACGGCCTCGGATCAGATGGTGGTGATCGCCGATGCTGCCAAGCGGGTCGAGCACCTGGGGGCCTTTCCGCTGCCGGTCGAGGTGATCCCCTTCGGCTGGCCGACGACCCAGGCGCTGATCGAGGAAATGCTGGTGTCGATGGATGTGATGGGCCGCAATTCGACGCTGCGGATGACGGGCGACGCGCCATATGTTACCGATGAGGGCAACCACATCCTCGACCTGCATCTCGGCCGGATCGGCGACCCGCGGCAATTGTCGCTGGTGCTCAATCAGATCCCCGGCGTTGTTGAAAACGGGCTTTTCGTGGATATCTGCGATACGGTGATTGTGGGTTTCGGCGACGGCCGCATCGAGTTGCGCGACATCAACACCGGCGAAACCGAGAATGAACGCCTCGATTTCGTGGAAAACGAGAACATGTTCGCCGACCTCGGCGACTGGAAACGCGATTAAGGGATCCTTCATGGAATTTGACTACGACCTGTTTGTCATCGGTGGCGGCTCCGGTGGCGTCCGCGCTGCACGGGTTGCGGCGGGTGAAGCCGGCGCCAAGGTCGCTCTGGCCGAGGAAGACCGCTATGGCGGCACCTGCGTGCAACGCGGCTGCGTGCCGAAAAAGCTGATGGTCTTTGCCTCGGGTTACGGCGTCTCGGCCAAGGAGGCGCAGGACTACGGCTGGACGATGATGGCAGGCGGCTTCGATTGGCCAAAGTTTCGCGGCACCCTGGAGTCCGAACTTGACCGGCTGGAAGGGGTCTATCGCAAGATCCTGGCCAACAACGGTGTCGAGACATTCGACGCCCGCGCCCGGATCTCCGATCCGCATACGGTGGAGCTTTCGACCGGCGAGACAAAGACCGCCAAACATATCCTTGTTGCCACCGGCGGCTGGCCGGTGCGGCCGGATATCCCCGGCGCGGAGCTGGCGATCACCTCGAACGAGATCTTCCATCTCGACGTGTTGCCGGAACGCATGCTGATCGTCGGCGGTGGCTATATCGCCTGTGAATTTGCCTGCATCATGAATGGCTTGGGCGTGAAGACCACGCAATTCTATCGCGGCGCGCAGATCCTGCGGGGCTTCGACGAAGAGGCGCGCGGGCTGGTCTCGGAAGAGATGATTCAGAACGGTGTCGATCTGCACCTCGGCACCAATGTGCTCGAGATGAAGAAGGTCGACGACGGCATCTGGGTCAAGGCCACCAACGGCCAGGAATACACCGTCGATCAGGTGATGTTCGCGACCGGCCGGGCGCCCAATTCCAAGGATCTGGGCCTCGAGGAAATCGGCGTGAAGCTGGGCCGCGGCGGCCAGATCGAGGTGGATGAATACAGCCAGACGGCGGTGCCCTCGGTCTATGCCATCGGCGATGTGACCAACCGGGTCAACCTCACCCCGGTGGCGATCCGCGAGGGCATGGCCTTTGTCGAGACCGTGTTCAAGGGCAACCCGACGCCGGTCGATCACGAGATGATCCCCAGCGCGATCTTCACCCAGCCCGAGATGGGCACCGTGGGCTTGAGCGAAGAGGCGGCGCGCGAGCGCGAGCCGATCGAGGTCTATTGCACCTCGTTCCGGCCGATGCACACCGCCTTTATCGGCAAGTCCGACCGGGTGATGATGAAGCTTGTGGTCAGCCAGGAGAGCCGCAAGGTTCTGGGCTGCCACATCGTGGCGCCGCAGGCCGGCGAGATGATCCAGCTGGCCGGCATCGCCGTGAAGATGGGGGCGACCAAAGAGGATTTCGACCGGACCGTGGCGGTGCATCCGACCATGTCCGAAGAGATCGTGACCATGCGGACTCCGGTACGTACGGGTTGAATATGACCGTCCGCTCCCCGATTTTAGGGAGAGGACAAGAGATGAAGCGAACCTGAAGGGAAGAGCGGAAATGGCAGGCAATTCTGGCGGACCCTGGGGCGGTGGCTCTGGCGGCTCGGGTGGATCGGGCGACGACAGGCGCGGCTCCGGCGGTGGCAAGAGGGGCGGCGGACGTCGCCCCGGCGACGGCGAGAACCCACAGATCCCCGAGATCGACGAATTGATGAAGAAAGGCCAGGAGCAGCTTCGTGTGCTCATGGGCGGACGCGGCGGCGATGGCCGTCAGAACGGCGGCGGCGGCGGTGGCGGCCGGGGCAATGGCCCGATGCTGACCCGGGGCACCATCGGCCTCGGCATTGTCGGCGCGGTGATCCTCTGGGCGATGGCGAGCTTTTATACCGTCAAGCCCGAGGAACAATCGGTCGAGCTGTTTCTCGGCGATTACTCCAGCACCGGCAGCCCCGGTCTGAACTTTGCGCCCTGGCCTCTGGTCACCGCCGAGGTCATTCCGGTGACCCGAGAACAGACCGAAGACATCGGCGTCGGCGGCCGTGGCAGCGATGCCGGCCTGATGCTGACCGGGGACGAGAATATCGTCGACATCGATTTCCAGGTGGTCTGGAACATCAACGATCCGGCGAAATTCCTGTTCAACCTGCGCCAGCCGCAGCCGACCATCCGGGCGGTGTCGGAATCGGCCATGCGCGAGATCATTGCGCAATCCGATCTGGCGCCGATCCTCAACCGCGACCGGGGCGTGATCGCCGCGCGGCTTCAGGATCTGATCCAGTCGACGCTCGACAGCTATGACAGCGGCGTCAACATCGTCCGTGTCAACTTTGACAAGGCCGACCCGCCGACGCCGGTCATCGCGGCCTTCCGCGATGTTCAGGCCGCCGAGCAGGAGCGGGACCGTCTGCAAAACGTCGCCGACGCCTACGCCAACCGGGTTCTCGCCGAGGCGCGGGGTGAAGCCGCGCAGCTTCTCGAGCAGGCCGAAGGCTATCGCGCCCAGGTGGTGAACGAGGCCGAAGGTGAAGCCAGCCGCTTCTCTGCCGTCTTGCAGGAATACGAAAAGGCGCCGGAAGTCACCCGCCGCCGCCTCTATCTCGAAACCATGGAGCAGGTGCTGGGCCGGGTCGACAAGATCATCCTCGACGAAAACGGCGCCGGCGGCCGGCAGGGCGTTGTCCCCTATCTCCCGCTCAATGAACTGCGCCGCAACACCGCCACCACCAATACCGGAGGGTCCAACTGATGCGGAGAACCACCTATCTTCTGCCCGTCGCCGTGGTCGCCCTGATGGTGGCCCTGTCGGCGGTGTTCATCGTCGACGAACGCGAAAAGGCGCTGGTGCTGCAATTCGGCCGCGTGGTCGCGGTCAAGGAAGAGCCGGGGCTGAACTTCAAGCTGCCGCTGATCCAGGACGTGGTGCGCTATGACGACCGTATCCTGAGCCGCGATGTCGATCCGCTCGAAGTGACGCCGCTGGATGATCGCCGCCTGGTGGTCGATGCCTTCGCGCGCTACCGGATCGCCGATGTGAACCAGTTCCGCGAAGCCACCGGTGCCGGCGGCGACCTGGCGATCGAGGTGGCCGGGCAACGGCTCGACTCGATCCTGCGGTCGCAGACCCGGGAAATCCTCGGTTCGGTCTCGTCCAATGATATCCTGAGCTCCGACCGGGCCGCGCTGATGCTGCGGATCCGCAATGGCGCGCTGGAGGATGCCCGCGAGCTGGGCCTCGACCTGCTCGATGTGCGGCTCAAGCGCACCGACCTGCCGGCGGAAAACCTCGATGCGACCTTTGCGCGGATGCGCGCCGAGCGTGAACGGGAAGCGACAGACGAACGCGCCCGCGGTAACGAGGCGGCACAGAGGGTGCGCGCCCAGGCAGACCGGACCGTGGTCGAGCTGACCTCGGATGCGGCCCGCCAGGCCGAGATCATCCGCGGTGAGGCCGACGCCCGTCGGAACGGCATCTTTGCCGCGGCCTTTGGCGAAGACCCGGAGTTCTTCGAGTTCTACCGGTCGCTTACCGCCTATCAGCGTGCCTTGCAGGAAGGCAATTCGACGCTGGTCCTGTCGCCCGACAGCGATTTCTTCAACTATCTGAAATCCGACACCGGGGCGCAGGCCGACCGGCGGCGCGATACGGCCGCGGCCCCCGCGGCTGAGGTCTCGGCCGAGGAGGCATCCGAAGCGGCGCCCGCCGACGCGCCGGCGCCCGAAACGACCCCCGCCCCCGAGGCACCGGTCGACGACAGCGGCGACGCGGCCGTGACGCAATGATCGAAACCGCATTTCTGGCCCTCGGGCTGGTCTTGATCGTGGAGGGGCTGGCCTATGCGCTGGCCCCTTCGCTTGTGGAGCAGCTGCTGGAAGCGTTGCGCGCCCTGCCGGAGACCCAGCGCCGCAACCTCGGCCTGCTGGCACTGGTGCTCGGCGTGCTGATGGTCTGGATCGCCAAGACGCTGGGCGGATGAGGTCTGCCGCGGATGTGATCGTGGGCCGGTTGCGGATGTGTTACTTTCTTCACGATCAAATCACAGGTGGTTGAAGGCGCGAGAGTTCCTTTGTTTGTGGCTTTTGAGTACCTACATTGGCACTGGTTATTCAGGCAGTGACCGCGGCGTGCGGTCAAACAGGAGGAGTTCTTCAATTGAGACCCCAATTCAATGCAATTGCCCGAGCAGAGCACCAGACGCATCCCGCGCGTCTGCGCATGCTGTGGATGCTGGGCATCTCGGTGATGTTCGTGCTGACCCAAGCGCTGGCTGCCGCGGCGCGCGGCGCACCTGACAGCTTTGCCGATCTGGCCGAAAGCATCAGCCCGGCCGTGGTCAACATCACCACCACGACCACCGTCGCCGGCCGCACCGGCCCGCAGGGCATCGTTCCCGAAGGTTCGCCCTTCGAGGATTTCTTTCGCGAGTTCCAGGACCGCAATGGTCAGGGGCAGGGCGACCGGCCGCGCCGGTCCTCGGCGCTGGGTTCGGGCTTCGTGATCTCTGAAGACGGCTTCGTGGTCACCAACAACCACGTGATTGACGGCGCGGACGAGATCCTGATCGAGTTCTTCGGCGGCCGGGAGCTGCCGGCCGAAGTGATCGG
This sequence comes from Marinovum sp. PR37, assembly GCF_028807375.1. Classification (NCBI taxonomy): domain Bacteria; kingdom Pseudomonadati; phylum Pseudomonadota; class Alphaproteobacteria; order Rhodobacterales; family Roseobacteraceae; genus Marinovum; species Marinovum sp. PR37. The sequence continues at coordinate 52,055 of NZ_JARAML010000022.1, forward strand.
CACCGATCCCAAGACCGACATCGCGCTGCTCAAGGTCGAGGCCGATGCGGCGCTGCCCTTCGTCAGCTTTGGCGACAGCGACACCGCCCGTGTCGGTGACTGGGTGATGGCCATGGGCAACCCGCTGGGTCAGGGCTTTTCGGTCTCGGCCGGCATCGTCTCGGCCCGCAACCGCGCGCTGTCGGGCACCTATGACGATTACATCCAGACCGACGCCGCGATCAATCGCGGCAACTCGGGCGGCCCGCTGTTCGACATGGACGGCAATGTGATCGGCGTGAACACCGCGATCCTTTCGCCCAATGGCGGCTCGATCGGCATCGGCTTTTCGATGGCGTCGAACGTGGTGACCAAGGTCGTCGACCAGCTCAAGGAATACGGCGAGACCCGCCGTGGCTGGCTTGGCGTGCGCATCCAGGACGTGACAGAGGACGTGGCCGAGGCCATGGGGCTCGAGACCACCTCCGGCGCGCTGGTGACTGATGTTCCCGAAGGCCCGGCGATGGAAGCCGGCATGGAAGCCGGGGACGTGATCGTCAAGTTCGATGGCCGCGACGTGAGCGACACCCGTTCGCTGGTCCGGCAGGTGGGCAACACCACCGTCGGCAAGTCGGTTCTGGTGGTCGTCAATCGCGAGGGCAAGACCCAGACGCTGAAGGTGACCCTGGGCCGCCGCGAAGAGGCCGAAGGCACCGCGGTGCCGGCCTCGCAGCCGCTGGAAGAGACCGCCCCGGCAGAGGCCGAGATTCTCGGCCTCACCGTCTCGCCGATGAACGACGAGCTGCGCGGACAGCTCGAGCTGCCGGCCAGCGCCGAGGGGCTGGTGGTGACCGATGTCGACGAGATGTCGGAAGCCTATGAAAAGGGCCTGCGCGCCGGTGACGTCATCACCGAAGCCGGCCAGCAGAAGGTGACCGAGATCGCCGCCCTGGAAGAGCAGATCGAGGCCGCCCGCGAGGCCGGTCGCAAGTCGCTGCTGCTGCTGGTGCGGCGCGCCGGTGACCCGCGCTTTGTGGCGCTTGGTCTGGAAGAATGATCTCGCACGTTGCGTGAGACCGAAAGGGGGCGTCCTGCGGGGCGCCCCCTTTTTGTTTGTGGCTCAGCCCAGCTCGACCGCCGCCAGCCCCAGCTCGCGGGCGGTCTCGATCGTCAGCAGCGCCGTTTCGACCCCCTGCGCCCGCTGATAAAGCCGCAGCGCGGCCTCGGTGGCGGGGTTGATCTCGCCCGAGATCGCGCCATCGTATTTGCCGCGCACCTGAAGCGCGCGTTGCAGCGAAGCGACGAATTCCGGCGTGATCTCCTCGGCGCAGAGCGTCTCGAAGACATATTCCCGGCGCGGGGTGACGATCTCCTGCTGAATCTCGGTGGCATAGATTGCCGGCGCCAGCAGCGAGCCGTCGGCATTGAGGATGGCGGGCTGTTCCAGCACCTGCGCGGTGCGCGTCTCGAGTACGGCCGGCGTCACGTCGCGGGCCCAGCAACTGCCGGGCCGCGCTCCCGCGGGGGCGGGCACCCGGGCCCGCTCCAGCGCGGTAAAGGCAAAGCGGGTGGGGGGATCGGGGGGCGGAGCGCAACTGGCCAGGGCAAGACAAAGCGCCACACCAAGCGGCGCGACGCAGGCCCTGCGGGATGCGGTGCGGTGGATCATCTGCTTCTGCCTCTTGCCCTCTGCCGGGGGCTTTGGGGCAGGTTAGCGGCTTTGGCCCGGGGCGGAAAGCGGGACGGATGGCGGGGCGGCACCTTCGCCGGGATCTGTGACATCGAGAAGACTGTCGAGCATGGCCGAGATGTCCTCGACCTCTTCGGCGATCACATGGATCACCCCGGCCTCGCGCTGCACCCGGCCGGTGACGCGCAACAGGCGGCCGGCGATCACCGCCCGGCGAAACCGTTCGTAGAGCTTGCGCCAGACGATGACATTGACCACCCCGGTCTCATCCTCCAGCGTGACAAAGATCACCCCCTTGGCCGTCCCGGGCCGTTGCCGCAGGATCACCAGCCCCGCCACGGTGACCCGCGCGCCCTCCGGCGGTTCGACCAGCCGCGCGGCCTGAAGCGCCGCCGGCGGACGGGGCCAGTCCTCGCGGCCAGAGACGCCCGGACCGGAGGCGCCCGGACCGCCGCGGGAGGGCCCGGAGCGAACCGGACGCGCCGGGTCGGAGAGAGCAGAGCCGGAGGGGGCAGCACGCAGGATCTTCATGAGAACGAATATAGAACATTCACACCTCACCGCAAGTTGCAAGAGGCGGGGTCGCAAAAGGGGATGAAACACCATAAGAGGCTTTGCTAACACCAAGGCGAGATTCCGAAAGAGGGCAAGGCATGGCGAAGATCACCTATATCGAGCACAACGGCACCCGGCACGAGGTCGACGTGGCCACCGGGCTGACCGTGATGGAAGGCGCGCGCGACAACAACATTCCCGGCATCGAGGCCGATTGCGGCGGCGCCTGCGCCTGTTCCACCTGTCACGTCTATGTCGACAAGGCCTGGACCCAAAAACTGCCGCCGATGGATGCCATGGAAGAGGACATGCTCGATTTCGCCTACGAGCCCGACCCCGAGCGCTCGCGGCTGACCTGTCAGCTCAAGGTCTCCGACGACCTGGACGGCCTGGTCGTCCAGATGCCGGAGAAACAGATCTGAGCGGCGCGCCGCGTCACCCGCTGCGCCCCCGGCGCGGCCCCGCCCGCGGCGCTTGGCTGGCGGCAGCCCTGTGGCTGGCCGGGGCTGCCGCGGCACAAACACCGGACGAGCCGCCCTGTGGCGAGAGGCCGATGCAGGCCAGCTATGGCGCGCCGACCGATCGCTATCCGCATGGCGTGCTGGGCGACGATCTGGAATGGGGCAGCTTGCAGGTCACCTGCGGCGGCAGCCGCCACAGCGTGGACCTGCCCGAGGCCCTGGTCTTCGAGGATGTCGCGCCGCGGCTGGCGCAGCTTGACGGGCAGGGCCCGCCCGAGGTCATCGTGGTGGAAAGCCACCGCGACCGGGGCGCCCGGCTGGCGATCTGGGGGCTGGACGACGGCGCCTTGCAACGCCGCGCCGCGACACCTTTCATCGGCACGCGCTTCCGCTGGCTGGCGCCGCTGGGCGCCGCGGATCTCGACGGCGACGGCAGGATGGAAATCGCCTATGTCGACCGGCCGCATCTGGCGCGTGTGCTGCGGGTCTGGCGCTATGAGGCCGGGGACGGGCTGCGCGAGGTGGCGCAGCTGCAAGGGCTCAGCAACCACCGGATCGGCGCGCCCGACATTGCCGGCGGCATCCGCGACTGCGGCCAGGGCCCCGAGATGATCCTCGCCGATGCGCAGTGGCGCAGGCTGGTCGCCGTCACCCTGAAGGACGGCACGCTTACCCGCAGGGATCTCGGCCCCCACCGGGGCCGCGACAGCTTTGGCGCCGCCATGGGCTGCGACCGACCCCGCTGACGCAGCCCGGCTCTTCCTCTTGCCGAAAATACCCTCGGGGGAGTCCCGCAGGGACGGGGGCAGCGCCCCCATCCCCGCTGCGGCATCAGTCCCAGCAGCTCACCAGGACCGCCATTCCGCGCGCCTTGTTGGTCAGATCCTCCGGCGCCATCTCCGCGCCGCCCGGCGCCATCCGCGCCGTGACGCCGGCCTGCCGCATCGCCGCCTCCAGCGCGCTGGCATCGGCGGCAAAGCTGACCTCCTCGGGCAGCCTCCGACCGTCGCCGTCGCGCGGCAACAGCATGCCGATCACCGCGCCCGAGCGGTCCATCACCGGCCCGCCGGCATCGCCGGGCAGGGCCGAGAGCGCCACCCGGTCGAGCGCGTCCTCGCCGTTCAGCCCGCGCAGATCGACCAGCGTCCCAAAGGTCATCGAGGGCGCGCCCAGCACACCTTCGTAGGAAAAGCCCGCAACCGCGATCTCGGATTGCAGGCGCGGCGAGGCGCTGGCCAGTTCGGCCACCTCCAGCGGCGCCAGGGCGCTCTGGGGCGTCAGCAGGGCCATGCCCAGCGCGGTGTCGGTCGCGGCGACACGCGCCTCGGTCGTGCCATCGAGCGTGACCCGGGTGCAGCCCTCGACCGCCTCCAGGGTGGTCAGCACGGTGCCATCCGCCGCGACAAAGAACCCGGTGCGCGACACCCGCGGCTTGCGGATTTGCAGTCCCGACAGCAGGTCGACCGACTGGCTGTCATCGACCCCCAGGTCAGACGGCAGCACGCCGGCGAGGCGGGTGAAACTCTCCGACATCTCCTGAAGCACCCGCGTCCGGCGGTCTTCGTCGCCGGCCGGCCAGACCAGCATGAACCCCTTGATCTCGCCGTCCCGCAGGCTGACCTCGGTGTGCGAGACGATCTCGTCATTGCGGCCGGTGATGCTGAAACCGTCGTCGCGGCGCTCGCGCGGGCCGTCAAGCGGCACGACTTCCAGGGTTTGCAGGATGTCGTAGAGACCGAACAGGCGGCGCCGGTCACCGGCCTGAGAAATCAGCAGCACCTGGGCCGGCAGATCGCCGGTGGCCGCATAGCGGGCAAAAGGCGCCTCATGCGCCTCGAATGCCACCACGCCCAGCGGCAGCAGCATCTCGATCCCGGCCTGGCTGTCGGTGACCTGTTGCAGGTCCATGCCCTCGAGCACGGCATTGTATTGCTGCAAGGCCTGGGCCCGCTGGCGGGTGGTCATCACGCCGGTGGCCTCATGGCCGTTGGCCTCTTGCCAGGCTGCCATGGCGCGGCGGGTGCCGGCGCCATAGGCGCCGTCGATGGCGGCATTGTAAAAGCCGGCCCATTGCAGCGCGACTTGCAAGTCGCGTTTCTCCTGGCCGGTCATCTGCGCCTCGCTGCGGCGGGCCTGGGCCAGGGTTTCCTCCGGCACCTCCGGGGCGACGGGCGCCGCCTCTGCCGCCACCTCCGCCGCCTGGTCATCCGGCAGGTCCGAGGTCTCGACCGGCGGCGGTGTGGTCTGCGCATCGGCGCCCACCGGCCAGAACTGGCGTTGCAGCGACTGCGCGCCGACGACAAAACTGTCCCGCGGCACCCGGCCCCGGGCACGCAGTTGGCGCAGCTCGCCATTGGCGGCATTGCGCGAGGCATAGGGCCCGAGCGCCACCGCATACCAGCCCGATCCCACGGCAAATCCGTTCACATTGGGCAGAAATTCGGCGTAATCGCGCACCCGGTCTTCGGCCTCGAGTAGGCTGGGCAGCGCCTCGATCTGAATCCAGGCCCGGTTGTCCTGGGCGATGGCGGCGCTCAGGGAAAATACCAGCGCGCAAAGGGTGGCAAAAAACAAACGTGTCATATGTGTGGGTCGTCCTGGCCTGCATATCTGTCGTATCGAACCAGTGTAGAGCATGGCGGCCGGCTTGCACGTTGAAAGTGGCGGATTTCCGCTTTTGTCACGTGATCGTCAGTCCAGGGTTGCCGCAATGCCGCAGGGCACTATTTGCCGCCAATCCGGGGCCTCTGATTGACCCTCGCGCCGCATCCGCCTAAGCAGGCGCAAAGCTTGCAAAGGCCATGACATGACACGCGACACCGCCACCAAACCGCGCTCTTTCCAGGAGATCATCCTGCGGCTCCAGGCCTATTGGGCCGAGCAGGGCTGCGCCGTGATGCAGCCCTATGACATGGAGGTCGGCGCCGGCACCTTTCACCCCGCCACCACCCTGCGGTCGCTCGGTTCGAAGCCCTGGGCCGCGGCCTATGTTCAGCCCTCGCGCCGCCCCACCGACGGCCGTTACGGCGAGAACCCGAACCGGCTTCAGCATTACTACCAGTATCAGGTGCTGATCAAACCCAGTCCGCCCGATCTTCAGGCGCTCTACCTCGGTTCGCTGCAAGCCATCGGCATCGACATGGCGCTGCACGATATCCGCTTCGTCGAGGATGACTGGGAGAGCCCGACACTGGGCGCTTGGGGCCTGGGCTGGGAGGTCTGGTGCGACGGCATGGAAGTCAGCCAGTTCACCTATTTCCAGCAGGTCGGCGGCCATGATTGCCACCCGGTCTCGGGCGAGTTGACCTACGGGCTCGAGCGGCTGGCGATGTATGTGCTGGGCATCGATCACGTGATGGACATGCCCTACAACGATCCCCAAACGCCGATCGCGCTCAGCTATGGCGACGTGTTCCGCCAGACCGAGCAGGAATATTCCCGTTGGAATTTCGATGTGGCCGACACCGAGGTGCTGTTGCGGCATTTCGAAGAGGCCGAGGCGGAATGCGCTCGCATCCTTGAGGCGCCGCACCACGATCCCAAGACCGGCAAGCGCATCGTCATGGCGCATCCGGCCTATGACCAATGCATCAAGGCCAGCCATATCTTCAACCTGCTCGACGCCCGGGGTGTGATCTCGGTCACCGAACGGCAGGCTTATATCGGCCGGGTCAGGACGCTGGCCAAGGCCTGCGCCGATGCCTTCGTGCTGACCGAGGCGGGCGGCCATGTGGCGGAGGCCGCAGAATGAGCGGCCGGATTATTGCGGGGGTGATCGTCTTGGTGGCTTTGGTCGCGGGCGCGCTGGTCTACTACATGCAGATCTATGCCTTCTACTCGCCGGTGGCCGCCAACGGTCAGGATGACGTGCAGCTTGTCTCGCTGACGTCCGGCGTGCCGGAGCCGATCGTCTATGACGCCTTCGAGGCGATCGACGCCGACAGCTCGCCGATCCGCTACCGCGCCTGCTTCACCACCATCCACAGCCTCGCCATGCTGACCGAGACCTATGAAATCTACGACGATGCCGAGCCGCGCATTGCGCCCGGCTGGTTCGACTGTTTCGACGCCGAGGCCATCGGCGCCGCGTTGGCGGCCGGGGACGCGCTGACCTTTCTGAGCCAGAAGAACGTGGCATATGGCGTCGACCGGGTGGTGGCGATCACCGATGACGGGCGCGGCTTTGTCTGGCACGAGCTGAACGACTGCGGCGACAAGGCCTATGACGGCACCGTGGTGGGCGAGGAATGCCCCCCGCGCGAGAATTCCACCGACTGAGCACGGTGCACCGGCCTCCCGCGTCGAGCCTTCGGCAGAGGTGCCCGGCCCGGCCAGAAGATGGGATAGCGATTTCGCCGCTATCGGCTTGCCGTGCAGGGGCAGGAGCATTAAGCACCGGGGCGTTGATCCAGAACCCCCGGTGACCCTATGCCCGACCTGCTTATCGAACTCTTTTCCGAAGAAATTCCCGCGCGGATGCAGGCGCGCGCCTGTGATGACCTGAAAAAGCGGATGACCGACGGGCTGGTCGAGGCCGGGCTGACCTATGTCTCCGCCGCCGCCTTTTCGACGCCGCGCCGGCTGGCGCTGACCGTCGAGGGGCTGCTGGCCGAAAGCCCCACCGTGCGCGAAGAGCGCAAGGGCCCCAAGGTGGGCGCGCCTGACAAGGCGATCGAGGGGTTTCTGCGCGGCGCCGGTGTGAGCCGCGACGATCTTGAGGAACGCGAAACCCCCAAGGGCGCGGTCTATTTCGCCACCATCACCAAGCCCGGCCGTCCGGCGGCAGAGATCGTCGCCGAGGTGCTGGAAGAGGTGATCCGCAACTTCCCCTGGCCGAAGTCGATGCGCTGGGGCGCGGGCAGCCTGCGCTGGGTGCGGCCGCTGCATTCGGTGATCTGCCTGCTGAGCGACGAGGCCGGCGCCGAGGTGGTGCCCTTCGAAATCGACGGCATTCGCGCCGGCGATGTGACCCGCGGCCATCGCTTCATGGCACCGGATGCGTTTTCTGTTGTATCTTACGAGGATTACGCGGCAAAGCTAAAGCGCGCGCATGTGGTTCTGGATGCGCAGGAGCGGGCCGATCACATCTGGAACGACGCCACCAACGCAGCCTTTTCGCAAGGGCTGGAGGTGGTCGAGGACAAGGGGCTTCTGGCCGAAGTGGCCGGGCTGGTGGAATGGCCGGTGGTGCTGATGGGTGAGATCGGCGCCGATTTCCTCGGGCTGCCGCCGGAGGTGCTGCAAACCTCGATGAAAGAGCACCAGAAGTTCTTTTCGGTGAAGAATCCCAAGACCGGCCGGATCGAGAAATTCATCACCGTTGCCAACCGCGAGACCGCCGACAACGGCGCCACCATCCTGGCCGGCAACCAGAAGGTTCTCTCGGCCCGGCTGTCGGATGCAAAGTTCTTTTGGGAGAACGACTTGCGCGCCGTTGCTGATGCGGGGCTCGAAGGCATGGCGGCGCCGCTGGCGCAGGTCACCTTCCACAACAAGCTGGGCTCGCAGGCCGAACGCATCGCCCGCATCGCCGCACTGGCACGCGAGATCGCGCCGATGGTCGGGGCGGACGCCGATGCCGCGGAACTGGCCGCGAAAGTGGCCAAGGCCGATCTGTCGTCCGAGATGGTCTATGAATTCCCCGAGTTGCAGGGGATCATGGGGCGGTATTACGCCATGGAGGCCGGGTTGTCGCAGCCGGTGGCCGACGCCTGCCGCGACCATTACTCGCCGCTCGGCCCCTCCGACGACGTGCCGGTCGAGCCGGTCTCGGTCGCCGTGGCGCTGGCCGACAAACTCGATACTTTGACCGGCTTCTGGGCGATCGACGAAAAGCCCACCGGAAGCAAGGATCCCTTTGCCCTGCGCCGCGCGGCGCTGGGGGTGATCCGGTTGGTGTTGGAGAACGATCTAGCTATTGAGCTCGAAGTCGTCTTGGCATCAGCTTTCGGACCTCAAACGGCAGAGTTCTTGGATAGCGCGGCGAAGTCTGCTGACGCTAAAGCGAAAGTTTCGGCTGTAATGGAAGTCGAAGGGTCCCAAATCACGTATGGAGCTAAGGAGGCAATTCTTTTTGACCTCCTCTCTTTCGTCCACGACCGTCTGAAGGTCTTCCTGCGCGATCAGGGTATCCGGCACGACGTGATCGACGCCTGTGTCGCCATGCCGGGCAGTGACGATCTGGCGCTGCTGGTCAAACGCGCCCAGGCCTTGCAGGGCTTCCTCGACACGTCGGACGGCGAAAACCTGTTGCAGGGCTTCAAGCGCGCCAACAACATCCTGACTCAGGCCGAAGAGAAGGACGGGGTTGAATACAGCTTTGGTGGCGACGTGAAGTTCGCCGAGGAAGCCGAGGAAAAGGCGCTGTTTTCCGCGCTGGATGCCGCCGAGCCCAAGATCAAGGCGGCGCTGGAGCGTCAGGATTTCGAGGCGGCGATGTCGGCGCTGGCGGGCTTGCGCGGGGCGGTCGACGGGTTTTTCGAGGCGGTGCAGGTCAACGCCGAAAACGAGGTGCTGCGGCGCAACCGGCTGAACCTGTTGTCGAGCATCCGCACCGCCTGTCTTTCGGTGGCCGATCTGGCGCGTATCGAAGGGTGATCGGGGGGCCCGATGGTCGGCGGGGCCGGGCATGGGGTGATGTAACGATGGCGGGGCACGGCGTGAGTTAGCGCTTGTGCGATGCGTGGTGGCGCTTATGCTGCGCTGCAACGCAAAGGAGCCGCGCTTGCTTCAGGACAACCCCGATATCACGCCGATCACGCCCACGGCACAGATGAAGGCCCACACCCATGGCGGGCGGGCGAAATGCCTGCAACGTCTGGTGCGGCTCGACATGCCGGTGCCGACGACCGTAGCGCTTTCCTTCGAAACCGTGCATGGTATCGCCAGCGGACACATGCCCGACATGGCGGAAATCCTCGCCGCCTTTCCCGAGGGCGCGCTGCTCTGTGTGCGGCCATCGAGCCAGGATCCGGATTGGGGCGGGCCGGGGGCGATCCTCAATATCGGCATGAACGATGCTCGTTACGTCGAGATGTGCGATACTCTGGGGCGCCACGCGGCCTCGGCGCTTTATGCAAGGTTTGTCGAGGCTTACGCCCTGCATGTGGCGCGGCTCGACCCGGATGTCTTTGAAGAGATCACCGCCGAGGGGCCGCAGGCGCTGTCCGAAGCGCTGCGCGCCTATGAAGACGAGGCCGAAGAACCCTTTCCGCAGGATCCAGCGGCGCAGTTGGCGCAGGTGCTGCGCTCGATGGCGCGGGCCTGGGAGGGCACCACGGCGCGGCTGTTGCGCCAGGCCAAGGGCGCGCCGGCGGATGCCGGTCTTGGCCTGGTGGTGCAGGAGATGGCGCTGGGGATCGGCCACCCCGAGGCGCGCGACGGCGAGACCGGATCAGGCGTGCTGCAACTGGTCAACAGCCACACCGGGCTGCGCCAGATTACCGGGCGCTACCTGAGCCAGAGCCAGGGTCGCGAGGCGCTTTCGGGGGCGGCCGAGGCGCTGTTTCTGGCGCGGGACGAGCGCGGGCCGTCGCTGGAAGAGGTGGCGCCAGAGGCCTTCAACGAGATCGTCGGCATTGCCGAGCGGATGCGCCGAAAGCTGCGCGCCGAGATGCAGATCGAATTCACCATCCAGGGCGGGCGGGTGCATGTGCTCGACGGGGTGCGGGTGCGTCGCTCGAACCGGGCGGCGGTGCGGATTGCCGTGGCGCTGGCACAGGACAAGATCATTCCGCGCGAAGAGGCGCTGATGCGGGTCGAGCCGCGGGCGCTAAGCGAATTGCTGCACCGTCAGATCGACACCGACGCGCCGCGCGACATCCTCGGCCACGGCGTTGCCGCCAGCCCCGGCGCGGCCACCGGCAGGATCGTCTTCAGCGCCACCGCGGCCCAGGCCAGCGCGGCGCGCGACGAACCCTGTGTGCTGGTGCGGCGCGAGACCTCGCCCGAGGACATTCGCGGCATGCAGGCGGCGGTCGGCGTGCTGACCGAACGCGGCGGCATGACCAGCCACGCGGCGGTGATCGGCCGTGGCATGGGCATTCCCTGCATCGTCGGCGCCGCGAGCCTGGCCTTCCACATCCGAAAGAAACGTCTGGTGGCGGCCGATGGCCGGGTGTTCCACGAGGGCGACGTGATCACCATCGACGGCGCCACGGGCGAGGTGCTGGCCGGCAGCCCGCCGATGCTCGAGGCGGCGCTTGACGAGAGTTTTCAGACGCTTATGGACTGGGCCGATGCGGCGCGCGACATCGACATCCGCGCCAATGCCGATACGCCGATGGACGCCCAGACCGCGCGCAACTTCAAGGCCGACGGCATCGGGCTGTGCCGCACCGAACATATGTTCTTTGAAACCGACCGCATGATCGTCATGCGCGAGATGATCTTTGCCAAATCCTCCGAGGACCGGCGGGCGGCGCTGGAGCTGCTCCTGCCGATGCAGCGGGCGGATTTCATCGAGCTGTTCCGCATCATGCAGGGCCAGCCGGTCTGCATCCGGCTGTTCGATCCGCCGCTGCACGAGTTCCTGCCATCGGACAAGCCCGGCATGCGGGCGCTGGCCGAGGCGCTGGACCTGCCGGTCTCGGATGTCGAACGGCGGGTGGAATCTCTGGGCGAATACAATCCGATGCTGGGCATGCGCGGGGTGCGGCTGGGCATCACGCTGCCCGAGATCTACGACATGCAGGCCCGCGCCATCTTCGAGGCGACGCTGGCGGCCAGCCGCGAAGGCGCGCCGGTGGTGCCGGAAATCATGATCCCGCTGGTTTCGGCCAAGCGCGAGGTGGAAATCGTCAAGACCCGTGTCGACGCGGTGGCGGCGGCGGTGCGCAACGAACGGGGCCGGGATTTCGACTATCGACTGGGGGTGATGGTGGAAACGCCCCGCGCCGCGCTGCGCGCCGAAGAGATCGCCGGCCATACCGATTTTCTCAGCTTCGGCACCAACGATCTGACGCAGATGACCTATGGGCTGTCGCGCGACGACGCCGGGCGGTTCATGTCGGATTACGTCAAGCAGGGGGTCTTTGCCGAAGATCCGTTCCATGTGCTGGACCGCGACGGCGTGGCAGAGCTGTTGCGGATCGGGGCCGAGCGCGGCCGCAAGGCGCGGCCCGACGTGGTGCTTTCGATCTGTGGCGAACACGGCGGCAACCCCGAATCGATTGCCATCTGCCGGGACATGGGATTCACCTATGTTTCCTGTTCACCCTTCCGTGTGCCGGTCGCGAGGCTTGCTGCGGCGCAACTTGCGTTGGGCGGCAAGATATAGAGGAAGGCCCTTTGCGGCCGGGTCGATCTTGTGGATTATCCGCGCGCCGCCTCCGCGCTGTGGCGGTTTTCTGCCCTGCGTCAGGCTGCCGCTAGAAGAAAATTCACTTTCTGACTATACAACGCGGGTTGCCAGCAGCCCGGGACCCTCTCGGGCTTTCGCGTGTGAGGGATAGAATGCGTCTGATAATTGCCGGTATAGCGGCCGCGATCCTGGGGCTTCCAGGTCACGGTGCCAAGGCCGAATTGCGTCCGAACGAGGTCGGCAGCCTGATCCAGCTGGAGCGCAAGGGGCTCAAATCCGTGCCCAAGGGCACGTTGAAATGGGCGCTTGGCGCCAATCAGCCCAAATCCGCCGGTTCCATCGACTACGATGAGGCCTGGCTCAGAAGCCTGCCCAACGGCAAGGGCGGCGAACAATTCACCTGTCTGGCCGAAGCGCTCTATTTCGAGGCGCGCGGGGAAAGCATCAAGGGCCAGGTTGCCGTCGCCGAGGTCATTCTCAACCGCGTCGAGAGCAATAAGTTCCCGAACACGGTCTGCGGCGTGATCAATCAGGGCACCGGCCGCAAATACGCCTGCCAGTTCACCTATACCTGTGATGGCCGTGCCGAGACCGTGGGCAATCCCGGCGCCTATGCCCGGGTGGCCAAGATCGCCAAGGCGATGCTCAGCGGCCTGCCGCACAAGTTGACCGGCGGCGCCACCTATTACCACACCACGGCGGTGCGCCCGAACTGGTCGCGGGTCTTTGCCCACACCACCACCATCGGCGTGCACAAGTTCTATCGCGAAGACACCCGTCTTTCGCAGAAGTAACGGCCCATGCACTTCGCCTCTTGCGGCGAACAGGCCGGTTTTGGGTCTGCCAGCGCGGCAGGATTGCTGCTAGACACGGGCGGCAGACCCAAAGCCGGAAACCCATGATGAGCCAGGACATCCACCTCGCATTCGCCCACCCCTCGGAACGGGCCGCCGCCACCGAGGGCGCGGCCCCGCGCGACCGCATCTCGCTGCGCGATCATATCGTCGAGGTCGAGATCGGCGCCTTTCAGTCCGAGCGCGGCCACACCCAGCGGGTCTGTTTCAACGTGGTGGTCGAGGTCGCCCGCGCCGGCGACCGCATCGACGACGATGTCGACCGCATCCTCAGCTATGACCGGGTGACCGAGGCAATCGCCTTCGAGCTTGCCGAGGAACGGCTCAACCTTCTGGAAACCCTGGCCGAACGGGTGGCCGAGCGCATTCTGCTCGAGCCGCAGGCGATGCGGGTCTTCGTACGGATCGAAAAGCTCGATCGCGGGCCCGGCGCGCTGGGGGTCGAGATCGTGCGCAGCCGGGGCGATCTCGATCCGGCCCATGCCGCGCAGCTCACCGGCGCGCGGCCGCATCCCCGGGTGGTCTATCTGTCGAATGCGGCCATTGCCGCGCCGCATCTGACCGACTGGCTCGACTGGCTGGCCGGGCAAGCGGCGCCGGTCGTGCTCTGCGTCGGGTTGCCCGACGGCGCGCGGCCCGAGGCCGATCATCCGCTGGCGCAGCGCCGGGTCGATCTTCTGGCGATCGAGCAGAACGGCTGGGTGCTTGCGGCGCGCGATCCGCGCTGCGTGGTCGTCGGCACGCTGACCGAGCTCGACTGGGGCATGAAACACGATCAGATGAGCCTCTGGGCGCCGTCCAAGATCGTTCTGGACGCGGTCGAAGGCCCCAAGACTCGGCCGCGCGACAGCGTGGCGCTTGCGGCCTGGTTCGCGGGGCATATCGAGGCCAGCGACTTCCTGGTGATCGGCGAAGATCTGCCCGAAACCCAAGGCTTGAAGGCCCGCGCCGTCGCGGTGACGCAGCGCCACCTTGCATGACCGGAACGATTGGATCATGTGAACGCCATGACGGCGACTCGTGAGACATATTTCCGCCCGCTGGTCCAACGCGGCACCGCCCGGCCGGAGAGTGCCGTGGCGCTTGCCGGGGGGCCGGGCTGGTTCACCCAGGCCGAGCGGCTGAGCCACGACGGCGGCCGGGCTATTGTCGCGGCCGACGCCATCCCCGACGACCTGTTGCAGTGTCTCAGCGCGCCGCGTGCGGCCATCGCCGGGCTGGAGATGGACCGGCCCCGCCTGATGGGCATTCTCAACGTCACCCCCGACAGCTTTTCCGACGGCGGAAGGCACAGCGGCTTTGACAGCGCGCTGGCGCATGGCCGTGCCATGGCCGATGCCGGGGCCGACATCATCGATGTCGGCGGCGAAAGCACCCGTCCGGGGGCGGTCGATATCTCGGAAGCCGAAGAGATCGGCCGGGTTGCGCCGGTGATCGAGGCGCTGTCCTCGGCGGTGCCGCTGCCGATCTCGATCGACACCCGCAAACGGGCGGTGGCCGCGGCCGCCGCCGACGCCGGGGCGCATCTGGTCAACGATGTCTCTGGCTTCGTCTTCGACGCCGGTCTCGCGCCGTTCTGCGCCGAGGCAGGGCTGCCGGTCTGCATCATGCACAGCCAGGGCACGCCGCAGACCATGCAGGACAATCCGCGCTACGGCGACGTGCTGCTCGAAGTCTATGATTTTCTGGCTCGCCAGATCGCCCTGGCCGAGGCCGCCGGCATTCCGCGCCACAGGATCGTTGCCGATCCCGGCATCGGCTTTGGCAAGACCACCGCGCACAACCTTGCGTTGCTGCGCGGCCTGAGCCTGTTTCACGGGCTGGGCGTGCCGCTGCTGCTCGGCGCCTCGCGCAAGGGACTGATCCGCGATGTGGGCCAGGCGCCTCGGGCCGAGGACCGGATGCCCGGATCGGTGGCGGTGGCGCTTGCCGGGGTTGCGCAGGGCGTGCAGATTCTGAGAATTCATGATGTAGGTGACACCAGGCAGGCCCTGCGGCTCTGGTTGGCGATTGAAGAAGGAATTTAAGTGATGTCTCGCAAGCTTTTTGGCACCGACGGGGTGCGCGGCAAGGCGAACACCGCGCCGATGACCGCCGATATGGCGCTTCGGATCGGCGCGGCGGCCGGGCGGTATTTCCGCCGGGAAAACGGCGGCGTGCACCGGGTGGTGATCGGCAAGGACACCCGGCGCTCGGGCTACATGTTCGAAACCGCGCTGACCGCCGGGCTTACCTCGACCGGGATGAGCGTTCTGCTGCTGGGGCCGGTGCCGACGCCGGCGGTGGGGCTGCTGACGCCCTCGATGCGGGCCGATGTGGGCATCATGATTTCGGCTTCGCACAATCCGGCCGAGGACAATGGCATCAAGTTCTTTGGCCCCGACGGGTTCAAGCTTAATGACGAGGCCGAGGCTGAGATCGAGCGGCTGGTCGAAGAGGGGGTGGAACCCGCGCTGGCCGGTGATATCGGCAAGGCCAAGCGGATCGACGACGGCCGTTTCCGCTATCAGGAGCGGGTCAAGAGCACCTTTCCGGCGGGCATGCGCCTCGACGGCATGAAGGTGGTGGTGGACTGCGCCAATGGCGCCGCCTATCGCGCCGCGCCCGAGGTTCTGTGGGAACTGGGCGCCGAGGTGATCCCGGTCGGGGTGAACCCGGACGGCTTCAACATCAACAAGGCCTGCGGTTCGACCAAGCCGCAATCCGCCGCGGCCGCGGTGCTGGAACACGGTGCGGATGTCGGCATCTGTCTCGACGGCGATGCCGACCGGGTGATGATCATCGACGAAACCGGCACCGTGGCCGACGGCGATCAGATCATGGCGCTGATGGCGGCGCAATGGGCGGCGGAAGAGCGCCTGCGCGGCGGTACGCTGGTGGCGACGGTGATGTCGAACCTCGGGCTCGAGCGGTTCCTGCATGGCCACGGACTGCGGCTCGAGCGCACCGGCGTCGGCGACCGCTATGTCGTCGAGGCGATGCGCGCCGGCGGCTGGAACCTCGGCGGCGAGCAATCGGGCCATATCGTGATGACGGATTACGCCACCACCGGCGACGGGCTGATGGCGGGGCTGCAATTCCTTGCCGCGATGACGCGCACCGGCCGCAGCGCCAGCGATCTGGCGAACAATTTCGATCCGGTGCCGCAGATGCTCAAGAACGTGCGTTTTGGCGCCGGGCAATTGCCGCTGGAGACCGATGGCGTCAAGGCGGCCATCGCCTCGGCCGAGACCGAGCTCAATGGCAAGGGCCGCCTGCTGATCCGCAAATCGGGCACCGAGCCGCTGATCCGGGTGATGGCCGAATGCGAAGACCCGGCGATGCTGGAAGCGGTAGTCGACCGGGTTGTCGAAGCGGTGCAGGACGTGGTCTGAGCCAGTCCGGCCCGGCGCGACCGCGTTATCGAGAAGCCCCCGGACAGGGGGGAGCGCGCCCCGGGTCTGACCCGGGGTCTCTTTGTTTCCGTCAGAGCACGTCTGACAGAACTCTGTCGAGCCGCGCCACCGTGGCATCGACATCATAGAGCTTGTCGAGCCCGAAAAGCCCCAGCCGGAAGGTCGAAAAGCCGTCGCCTTCGTCGCATTGCAGCGGTACTCCGGCGGCGATCTGGGTGCCTTGGGCGGCAAAGGCGCGGCCGGATTGCACCTCAGGATTGTCGGTGTAGCTCACCACCACGCCCGGCGCCTCGAAGCCCTGGGCCGCCACCGAAGCGATGCCCTTGGCGACGAGCAGCGCCCGCACCTTGCTGCCCAGCGCCCATTGCGCCTCTTTCAGACGGTCGAAGCCGTAGTCGCGGCTTTCCAGCATGGTGTCGCGGAACATCCGCAGCCCATCGGTGGGCATGGTGGCGTGATAGGCATGGCCGCCGTTTTCATAGGCCATCATGATCTGATGCCATTTCTTCAGGTCGGCGGCAAAGCTGTTCGAACTGGTCTCTTCCATCCGCGCCAGCGCCCGTTGTGACAGCATCACCAGCCCGGCGCAGGGCGTCGAGGACCAGCCCTTCTGCGGGGCCGAGATCAGCACGTCGACGCCGAGCGCGCCCATGTCGACCCAGACGCAGCCCGAAGCGATGCAGTCGAGCACCATCAGCGCGCCGACCTCATGCGCCGCTTGCGCCAGCGCTGTCAGGTAATCGTCGGGCAGGATGATGCCGGAGGAGGTTTCCACATGCGGCGCGATCACAAGGTCGGGCTTTTCCTCGCGGATGCGGGCGGTGACGTCTTCGATCGGTGCCGGGGCAAACGGACTTTGCGGATCGTTGCCGCTGCGCCGCGCCTTCATCACGGTTTCCGAGCCTGCGAAGCCGCCCATCTCGAAAATCTGGCTCCAGCGGAAGGAGAACCAGCCGTTGCGCACCACCAGGCATTTGGCGTCCTGGGCAAACTGTCGCGCCACCGCCTCCATGCCGAAGGTGCCGCCACCGGGCACCACCACAGCGGCCTCGGCGCCATAGACCGATTTCAACGTGTCGTTGATGTCGCGCATCACCTGCTGAAAGGTGGCCGACATGTGGTTGAGCGAGCGGTCGGTGAAGACCACCGAGAACTCGTCGAGACCTTGGGGATCGATATCGTCGCGCAGGGCCATGCGGGCCTCCTTCCTGAGAGTTTTCTCAGGGCTAGCGCGGCGGCGGTGAAAAGGCAATCGCGTGTCAGCCGCGCCATTTTTTCCAGCGCTTGCGGTAGCTCCCGACCAGCGCTTTCGACGGTTTGCCGAGCACCTTGGGCGCCAGTGCAAAGGCACGGTTTTGCAGCCGGTCCATTTCGATGGCGAGCGGCGAGGCCAGCGCCTGCGCCGCCTCGGGCGGCAGGGCCTCGGCGTCGATCATCCGCCGCAGATCGGCCAGGTCCTGGTGATCGCCCAGAAGGTCCGACAGTTCGCCCAGCCGGTCGATGCGCCGCCGCAGCTTCTTCGACGCCAGCGGTTTCAGCAGCCGCGTGTGATACCAGTGGTATTTCACCCGTTTGCGCCATTGGTGCAGGTCGCGGGGATCGCGGGTTTCGAGCGCCATGGCCCAGGCGGCGCGGGCGCGTTTGTAGGTTTTTTTCAGCCCGCCCTCGATCGCGCCAAAGCCGGTCTTGTCGACCTCCCAGAGCGCGGCCCGGTGGCGCACCGCCTTCAGCGCGTCGCGAAACGCCGCCCGGCGACTGTCGAAATCGTCCAGTTGCGTTTCGGCGCGCCGCGCCTTGAGCGCGTCGCGCAGCGCAGCGGCATTGGGGCCGGAGAGCCGCGCGGGATAGTTTTGTTCCAGCCGCGTCAGAATCTCCAGCACCGCGCCGGTTTCGCGCAGGTCCGACAGGCGGCGGGCAGCGTCGCGCAATGCGCGGTTTTCGGTCTTGTAGTCGATGAACTGTGGTCGGACGAGGCGGATCAGCCCGCGCAGCTTCTTGCAGCGCTTGCGGGCGTCATGCACCGCTTCGGCCTTGTCGCCGGTGCCATCGAGCGCGGCAAGCGCTCTGTCGAGCTGGTCGCAGGCGATGCGGCGCAGCCCTTCGGAGACATCCTCGTCGGATCGCTTGAGCTTGTATCCCATGGCCCGAAACCTAGCCTCGGGCCGGGCCGCGGCAAGATCAGCCCAGCGGGCCGGGCAGACGTTCCTCGGAGAGCACCACATTGGCCTCGACCTGGCCGGCGCCGGGCAGGGTCATGATCCGGCGGCGCAGAACCCGTTCGAAATCCGACAGATCGCGCGCCACGATGCGCAGGCGGTAATCGTAGAGGCCGAGAATGTGTTCGACGGTCTGTACCTCGGGGATGGCGGTGACCGCGCGTTCGAAATCCTCGAGACTGATGCGGCCCTTGGTGGCCAGCTTGATGCCGAGAAAGACGGTGACGCCAAACCCCAGCTTTTCGCGGTCGAGCAGCAGGCGGGTGCCGGAAATCACGCCGGCCTCGCGCAGCCGCTTGATCCGCCGCCAGGTGGCGGGTTGCGACAGGCCGAGACGCCGGCCAATCTGACCGGCCGAAAGGCTGGCGTCGCGGGACAGGGCGCGCAGGATGGCGCGGTCGGTGTCGTCGATCTCGATGGTCATGAAAGCGGGCTCATACCGGCAGCGCCTCGTCGTCCTTGATCCGGGCGACATGCATCAGCGCCTCGACATCGGCGATATGGGGCAGGGTGAGCAGGCGTTCGCGATAGATCTGCTGGTAATGCGGAATGTCGCGGGCGATGACGGCAAGGCGGACGTCGACCTGGCCGAGAAATGTCTGTATCTCGATCACCTCTGGCACCTCGCGGGCGGCGGCGAGGAAATCCTCGAAGGCGCGCGATTGTGTCTTGTCCAGGGTCAGTCGCAACGAGACCTCGACCGCATAACCGAGGCTAGGCCAGTGGATCTCGGCGCGCTTGCCCTTGACGATGCCGGCCTCGCGCATCCGTTCGAGCCGCCGCGACAGGGTGGCCGGCGTCAGATCGGCGCGCTGCGCGAGATCGGAGAGCGGCAGGTCCGGGGCGGCCTGCATCTGGCGAAGGATGCGTCTGTCTGTATCGTCGAGCATGATTTCACCGAGATACCGCATTCAGGCGAATAGTTAAATCGCCAAATGGCGAAATCATCGCGGTTATGAACGCGCATTCACGGCAGGCCTCGCGTAGGTTGCCGCTCAAACGCACACCGAAAGAAGGAAGACCGATATGCGCGTCTATTATGATCGCGATTGCGATGTGAACCTGATCAAGGACAAGAAAGTCGCCATCCTGGGCTATGGCTCGCAAGGCCACGCCCATGCGCTGAACCTGCGCGACTCTGGCGCCAAGAACATCGTCGTCGCCCTGCGCGAAGGCTCGGCCTCGGCCAAGAAAGCCGAAGGCGAAGGCCTTCAGGTTATGGGCATCGCCGAAGCGGCGGCCTGGTGTGACGTGATCATGTTCACCATGCCCGACGAACTTCAGGCCGAGACCTACAAGAAATACGTCCACGACAACCTGCGCGAAGGTGCGGCGATTGCCTTTGCCCACGGTCTGAACGTGCACTTCGGTCTGATCGAGCCCAAGCCCGGCGTCGACGTCATCATGATGGCACCCAAGGGCCCCGGCCACACCGTGCGCGGCGAATACACCAAGGGCGGCGGCGTGCCCTGCCTCGTGGCCGTCCACCAGGACGCCACCGGCAAGGCGCTGGAAATCGGCCTGTCCTATTGCTCGGCCATCGGCGGCGGCCGCTCGGGCATCATCGAGACCAACTTCCGCGAGGAATGCGAAACCGATCTCTTCGGTGAGCAGGCGGTTCTCTGCGGTGGTCTGGTCGAGCTGATTCGCATGGGCTTCGAGACCCTGGTCGAAGCCGGCTACGCCCCGGAAATGGCCTATTTCGAGTGTCTGCACGAGGTGAAGCTGATCGTGGACCTGATCTACGAAGGCGGCATCGCCAACATGAACTACTCGATCTCGAACACCGCGGAATACGGCGAATATGTCTCCGGCCCGCGCATCCTGCCCTACGACGAGACCAAGGCCCGCATGAAAGCCGTTCTGCGCGACATCCAGACCGGTGCCTTCGTGCGTGACTTCATGCAGGAAAATCAAGCGGGTCAGCCCTACTTCAAAGGCACCCGCCGTCTCAACGACGAGCACCAGATCGAGCAGGTCGGCGAGAAGTTGCGCGGCATGATGCCGTGGATTTCCGCCGGCAAGATGGTCGACAAGGAAAAGAACTGATCTACGCCCACCGGCGTTGATTTCAGGCGATTTGCGCCCGGCAGTCGAGAGGCTGCCGGGCGTTTTTGCATGCGGCCGGGGCAGGGATGCCAGTTCTCCGCGGTTGAAAATTTTCCAGTCTGTGCTACCATTGCGAGTATTATTGCAGTCTATTTTCTCGTCCTTTTTCGCAACAATTCGGTTGGTCCCATGTCCCAGATCCTTCATGAATTCCTTCGCCCGCAGCCCACCGGGGGCACCATTGTCACCTTTCACAAGGACTCAGACGTCGCGACCCAGCGCCAGGCTCTGGTGCGCAGTGCCGGCGAGGGGGTGCGATCGCTCTCGGGCGGTCCCGGTCGCTCGGCCGAGATGAGCGACGATGCCCCGGCGTTTCACCTGGAAGACGTGGGCATCGGGGTGATCTCGGAGCATGTGGATGCCCAGCGCTCGGCCGGCATTCTGAGCGCCGAGGAGTCGGTGGTCGAGGCGCGGCCGGAATTCTGGCTGTTTGCCGTTCAGGATTTTCAGGACACGGCTGACCGCACCTGGGGAATTGCCGCCACCGGGGCCGAGACCTCGCAGTTTACCGGCGCGGGCATCAAGCTTGCGGTGCTCGATACCGGGCTCGATTTCGAACACCCGGACTTCACCGGCCGCAACTTGGTGCAGCAGAGCTTTGTCACCGGTCAATTGGCGCAGGACGTCCAGGGCCATGGCACCCATTGCTGTGGCACCGCCGCGGGCCGGGAGGTGAGCCAGGGCGTGCCGCGTTATGGTGTCGCGCCGGAGGTGCATCTGCATGTCGGCAAGGTGCTCAACGATTCCGGTTCGGGGCGCGAGCGCGACATCATCAACGGCATGATCTGGGCGATCCAGCAGGGCTGCGCGGTGATCTCGATGTCGCTGGGCCGCCGGGTCAGGCAGGGTGAAGGGCCTTCGGCCGCCTATGAGCGTGTCGGCGAGCTGGCGCTGGATTCGGGATCGCTGATCATTGCCGCCGCCGGCAATGACAGCGCCCGCCAGTTCGGCTTTATCGCGCCGGTGGGGGCGCCGGCCAATTCCAAGTCGATCATGGCGGTGGCGGCGCTGGATGAAAATCTCAAGATCGCCGATTTCTCCTGCGGTGAGATCAACGCCGGCGGCGGCGAAGTCGATATCGCCGGGCCAGGGGTGAACGTGCTGTCTTCGGTGCCGCGGCCACAGCTTTATGACGTCAAGAGCGGAACCAGCATGGCCTGTCCGCATGTCGCCGGCATCGCGGCGCTGCTGGCGCAGAGCGATGCCAACCTGCGCGGCAAGGCCCTGTGGACGGCGCTGACCGACAGTGCCAAGGCGCTCTCGGCGCCGGCCTCGGACGTCGGGGCCGGTCTGGCGCAGGCGCCGCAAGGCGCGCCGGACGAGGGCTATGGCAAGACGCCGGTGGCATAGCAGGCGGCGGCTTCTTATATCATCAGGGCAATCCGCCACGGGATGGAAGCCATGTCAGACGTCACCCTGAAGATCGTGCTCGACGACGCGCATCGCGACAAGTCGGACGAGGTCTGCCGCGCGCTGGAAGCGGCGGGTCTGCGGATCGAAGACAGCATTCCGGCGATCGGAGTGATTTTCGGCACCGCCGACAGCGAAAATCTGGCCCGGGTCAAGCAGACCCGGGGCGTGCTCGAGGCCGAACCCGAGGCGCAGTATCAGCTGCCGCCGTTTGACAGTGATCAGCCGCAATAAACGCTAGCGCGACTGGCCAAGACCAAGCTGCATCAGCGCCCGGCGCAGCGGCGCCGCGCCATGCAGCGCGGCCAGGCCGGCGGCGCGCAGGTCGCGCAGCGGCGGCGGCTTGAGCATCGAGACCTGGTTGAGCGCGGTGATCCCGGTGACGCGGGCGCGGATGTCGGTGATCCGGGCGCGGTGATAGCGGTCGAGCATCTCGGCACTGCCGAGGCTCTCCGGCGCGGCGCGGGCCAGATCGAGCAGCGCCGAGAGATCGGTCAACGACATATTCAGCCCCTGCGCGCCGATCGGCGGCACCACATGCGCGGCCTCGGCCACCAGCGCCAGCCGTTCGGAGGTGAGCGCCTTGGCGTGCTGCGCGATGATCGGCCAGATCGACCGCCGCGAGGCCAATGTCAGCGGGCCGAAGAGATGCGCCGAGCGCTCGGTCATCGCCGCTTCGAAGGCCGGCACGTCGAGCGCGTGCAGCTCTGCCGCTCTGGGGCCTTCCTCCATCCAGACCACCGCCGACGACGGACGGCCCTGGTGGTCGGACAGCGGCACCAGGGTGAAGGGGCCGCCGGTGCGGTGAATCTCGGTCGAGACATTGCCATGCGGGATCGGGTGGGTGACGGCAAAGGCCAGCGCCTTCTGGCCGAAGCGTGTGCAGGCAACATCGATGCCCGCCGCCTGACGCAGCGCGCTGTCGCGGCCATCGGCGGCGATCACCAGGCGGCAGCGGATACGGTTGCCGTCCGACAGGGTGACGCGGGCCTCGTCGGTGCGGGTAAAGAGCGCCTCGGCGGCGACACCGGTGCGAAACGTGACGTTGGCCATCTCATCGAGCCGCGCCGCCATCTCGCGCCGCAGCAGCCAGTTGGGCAGGTTCCAGCCAAAGGGCAGATCGGGCGAGAGATCGGCGGCCTCGAAATCACGGCTGAGGCGGGCCTCGGGTTCCGGCCCGCCGGCATCGATGATGCGCATGGTTTGCAGCGGCGTGGCGTGCGGGGCGAGCCTGTCCCAGAGACCGGCCGCGTCGAGAAAGGCCTGCGCCGGTTGCAGAAAGGCGGTGCTGCGCATGTCGGCGCCCTCGGCCTCGCGACTGGTGACCGGCGGCGCGGGGTCAACGCAGAGCACGGTGAAACCGGCGGCGCCAAAGGCGGCGGCGGCGGTCAGCCCGGCGATACCGCCGCCGGCGATGAGAATGTCGTGGTCCATGGGGCGACTCCTTTGCCCGAGGTTATAGCGCGGGCGCGGGCGGGGGCCATGGGACAAAGCGCGGCGGTGGGGGCAAACCCGCCCTACGCAAGGCCGGAGAGAAATCGGCTCAGATTGTCGGTGTGGTGGTGGATGTGATCGGCCAGAAGCCGTTCGGGCGCCACATGCACGGTGCGCATCCCCATGGCATGGGGCGCGGCAAGGTTGCGGGGGTCATCTTCGAACATGGCGGCGCGGGCGGGATCGGTGCCGTCGCGGGCAAAGATCGCCTCGAAGGCCTCGCGCTCGGGCTTGGGGCGGAACTGGGCATGTTCGACGCCATAGACCGCATCGAAGAGCCCGGAGAGCCCGCGCGCCGCCAGCACCTCTTCGGCATAGGGCGAGGTGCCGTTGGTGTAGACGATGCGGCGGCCGGGCAGGGCGCGGATGCGGGCCGCCAGCTCGGGGTCGGGGGTGAGCACGGAAAAGTCGATCCGGTGCACGTCCTCGAGATAGGGCGTGGGATCGACGTCATGTTCGCGCATCAGCCCGGCGAGGGTGGTGCCATAGGTCTTCCAGTAATGCACCCGCAGGTGACTGGCCTCGGCCTCGGTGACGCCGAGCGCCTGCATCACATAGGCGGTCATCCGCGGTTCGATCTGGGAAAACAGCCGGCTCTCGGGCGGATAAAGCGTATTGTCGAGATCGAAGACCCAATGGGCCACATGCGAGAAGTATTCTTTTGCCATGCGCCGGACGCTACGCCCGGCGCGGGCGCGGCGCAATGGCCGTATTGCCGGCCAAGGTCGGGCTGGGTAAGGTCTCGCCCGGGACAAAGGAGACACGCGTGAGCCAGAAGACGACGCCGCAGAAAGACGCCTATACGATGATCCTCGAAGCGATTGACGTGGGCACCTTTCGCCCCGGTGATCGGCTGGTGGAAAGTGATCTGGCCGAACGTCTGGGCATGAGCCGCACGCCGATCCGCGAGGCGCTGCAACGACTGGAGACGCAGTCACTGCTGTCGCGCGATGGCCGCTCGCTGATCGTCGCCTCGCTCGACCACAATCAGATGGCCGAGCTTTACGTGGTGCGCACCGAGCTCGAGGGGTTGGCGGCGCGGCTGGCGGCGCGACATGCCACTGCGGAAGAGGTGCGGGTGCTGCGCGACATGGTCAAGGAGGACCATGCGCTGATCGATAACCCGTCGGCGCTGTCGCGCGCCAACCGGCGGTTTCACAAGCAGATTCACCTGGCCTCGCACAACCGCTTCCTGGTGCAGCAGCTCGACCTGGTGCACCGGTCGATGGCGCTGATGGCCACCACGTCTCTGGCCGCCGAAGGGCGCGGCGAAAAGGCCTTGGAGGAGCATGACGCCATCGTCCGCGCCATCGAGGCGCGCGACGAGGCGGCGGCTTACGAGGCGCTGAAATCGCATATCTCGGTGGCTTTTGTCACGCGGCTCAAACTCGACTCGCGCAATGAGGGTTAGGGCGCAGCCTCCCGGTGATCGATCAGCGCTTCGCTGTTGGAATGGCCGTGCTCGGTCTTGTCCCAGTAGAAGGGCTTGATCAGCAGTTCGATCAGCCCCTTGTAGATCGCGATGCTGCCCATCGGGAAATAGAACAGCAGCGTCGGCACCCAGGGGATCAGCCCACGGTGCTGCGGGCTGGCCACTGCCGTGGCGCCGATCACCAGCCCGGCACATTCCGCCAGCAGGAAGAACGACAGCACAACGGTCTCGGTGGCCGGGCCCATCCAGTCGATCAGAGGGTGGCCGAGGCCGAAGACGGCGATCCAGAACGACCAGAGCACCGGCGCCAGAAGCGCCTGGCTGATGGCGCCGAGAAACAGCGCCTGAAAGCCCAGAAAACGCCTCCAGCCGAGATCGCGCAGCAGGGCGCCGGGGCGGCGCATATGCACCAGATAGGTCGCCATGTAGCCCTTGAGCCAGCGCGAGCGCTGTCGGACCCAGGGCCAGGGGCGGCAGTTGGCCTCTTCCAGGGTGACGGAATCGATCAACTCGATGCGAAACCCGCGCCGGGCCAGACGAATGCCCAGGTCGGCATCCTCGGTGACATTATGCGCGTCCCAGCCGCCGACCTGCTCGAGCACCCTGCGACGGCAGAACAGCGTGGTGCCGCCCAGCGGAATGGGAAAGCCCAAGCGCGACAGGCCGGGCAGGACGATACGAAACCAGGTGGCGTATTCGATGGTGAAACAGCGCGACAGCCAGTTGGAATAGGGATTGTAGTAATCGAGGATGCCTTGCAGGCAGGCGACCTCTGGCGGTGCCTCCTGGAAATGCGCCGCGACCCGGCCGATCTGGTCGGGGGCGGGATTGTCCTCGGCGTCGTAGATGCCGATGATATCGCCGTCGCAGAACCGCAGCCCGTAATTCAGCGCTCGTGGCTTGGTGGTGAGTTCGCCCGGCGGCACCACGAGAATGCGCATCCAGGGCGGCAGATCGGCACATGACAGCGCCTGGCGGGTCAGCAGATCCTCGGCTTCGAGCAGCAGGACGACATCGAGGCGCGATTTCGGATAGGTCAGCCGCGACAGCCGGGTGACCAGCTGCGCGGCAATCGAGGTTTCGCGGAACAGCGGCACCAGGATCGAGACCTTGGGCGGGGCGGGCTGGCCGGACGTCTTCGGCGGGGCCTGGGGCCGGGGCAGCGGCGTGCGCAGCCGGGCCAGAAAGGCCGCCAGTTTGAGCCCGGCCACCGCCACCAGCGTGAGCCCCGCCCAGCCGGCGGCCAGGGCAAAGAAAAGCAGCGGCTGCACCAGCACCGCCGCGACGCCAAAGAGCGCCGCCAGCGCCACCCGCCGCAGACGACGCGGGCTGGCCACGGCGCGCAGGCTGCGGCAGCTGTCCTCCTCGGGCAGTGCGGTTTCCGCCAGCTCCGAGAGCTGCGGGCCATGACATAGGGCGATCGCGGCGTGAACGTCGGCCTCGGTGGCGATGCCCATCACCACCGGGCCGATATCTCGCGGCAAGAGATCGCGCAGCGCCTCGAACCGGTCGGGATGGCAGGTGGCCAGCACCAGCGTCTCGCCGAGCCGCATCCAGGGAATGACCCCGTGTTCGAGACAGGTGAGCGGATCGAGCGCCAGGGCGCAATCGGCATCCGGCGGCGCCTCGTCCAGCACCAGCGAGATGGCGGCATGTTGCGCCGCCTGGGCGTGCAGGATGTCCCGCGCCGAGGCGAAGCCCTCGGCCAGAAGGACCTGGTGGATCGGTGCCTGGCACTGGTTGTGGATCGCTAGCGCGCGCAGGAGATCGGCCGCCGAGATCACCCCCATGTCGACCAGGATGCGCCCCAGCGGCAGTTGGTAATGACGACTGAGGCGCGCGGACTGAAGACCGCGCAATTGCAGTTGTGGGGGACTCATGATCCTGGCCTCGTAGCTGCTGGGCCAAGATTGACAAGCTTTAGATTAATACTAGGTAAACAAGAGCTTAACAAAAAATTAACCGCGCCGGAGCGCGGTTAATCATCTTGTCGCAATGGTGCCCGGCTCAGCCGCGTGCGGCCATCGCCTCGGCGAATTGCTCGAACAGGTAGAAGCTGTCCTGCGGGCCGGGGCTGGCCTCGGGGTGGTGCTGCACCGAATAGACCTTGCGGACGTCGGAGTTCAGCGCGATGCCGCAGTTCGATCCGTCGAACAGCGAGACATGGGTCTGTACCACGTTCTCGGGCAGGGTGGCGGCATCGACGGCGAAGCCGTGGTTCATCGAGGTGATCTCGACCTTGCCACTCTGCATGTCCTTGACCGGGTGGTTGGCCCCGTGGTGGCCGTGGTTCATCTTGATGGTGCGGCCGCCAAGCGCCAGCGCCAGCATCTGGTGGCCGAGGCAGATACCGAACATCGGCAGATCGGTCTCGTCCAGCAGCGTCTTGATCATCGGTACGGCATATTCGCCGGTGGCCGCCGGATCGCCGGGGCCGTTCGACAGGAAGATGCCGTCGGGATTGTGGGCCATCACCTCTTCCGCGGTGGCGGTGGCGGGCAGCACGGTGACATCACAGCCGGCCGAGGCCAGGCAGCGCAGGATGTTGCGCTTGGCGCCGTAGTCCACGGCGACAACCTTGTGTTTCGGCGCCTGCTGGCGGGCATAGCCCTCGGGCCAGGCCCAGCGCATCTCGTCCCAGCGGTAGCTTTGGGTGCAGGTGACCTCCTTGGCGAGATCGAGGCCCATGAGCCCCTTGAAGGCGCGCGCCTTGGCAACCAGCGCCTCGATGTCGAAATTGCCGTCGGGATCATGCGCCAAGGCCACATGCGGCGCGCCCTGCTGGCGGATCGCGCGGGTCAGGCGGCGGGTGTCGATGCCGCCGATGGCGATGCGGCCGCGGGCGGCGAGCCAGTCGGAGAGCTCCTGCACCGCGCGCCAGTTCGAGGGCTCGGTGGGCATCCATTTGACCACCATGCCTTCGGCCACCGGATCGCCGGTTTCGTCGTCTTCGGGGTTCACGCCGACATTGCCGATATGCGGAAAGGTGAAGGTGACGACCTGGCCGGCATAAGAGGGATCGGTCATGATCTCCTGATAGCCGGTCATGGCGGTGTTGAAGCACAATTCGGCCACCCGGATACCGGTGGCACCAAATCCTGTGCCGTAGAAAACCGTGCCATCGGCAAGGGCGAGGCAGGCGGTGGGCGTCTGATCGGCGCGTGCGGTCATCTGGGCGACTCCCTGTGACGGACTGTGGGGCAAATTTGCGCGAACCTATGCCCGGACCGACATGGGGTCAAGGGGCTAGATTGTCCTGCCGGAAATTTCGATTTTCTTGTCTTTTCAATAGCTTGAGTCGCGACTCCGGGCATTGCCTCGGATCGAGGCATCGCGTATGGTTCGAGGCTGGTATTCACCCATGGGGATGGGACGACATGAGTTTACGCGCAGAGATCAATTCAGCGCTCAAACAGGCCATGCGGGACAAGGACGCCCGGCGCCTGTCGACGCTGCGCCTGATCAACGCCGCCATCAAGGACCGCGAGATCGCGCTGCGTGGGTCCGGCGAGGAAGAGAGCCTGGGGGAGGCCGATGTGCTTGCCATCCTGGGCAAGATGGTCAAGCAGCGGCAGGAAAGCGCCCGCACCTACGAAGAGGGCGGGCGGCTGGACCTGGCCGCGCGCGAGCTGGAAGAGATCGAGGTGATCGAGGAATTCCTGCCGCGCAAGCTCGACGACAAGGAAGTATCGGCGGCGATCGATGCGGCTGTGGCCGAGGTCGGTGCCTCGTCGATCCGCGACATGGGCAAGGTGATGGGGGCGCTCAAGGCGCGCCACACCGGGCAGATGGATTTCGGCGCGGTCGGCTCGCAGGTCAAGGCGCGGCTGGCGCAGGGCTGAGCCGGCGTCGCTCCGCCGGCTTCGATCGGCCTGTTTCGATCAGCCTGCTTCGATCCGGGGCGCCTGCGGCGCACAGTAGGCCTCGGCCCCCATCCTGACCTTCCCCCGGACACGGGGGAAGGAACCTCTTGGCGGGCCGACCCTGTTTCATCTCTGTCTGTGCGCCTCGCTGATGAGGCCGGGCTCAGGGCTCACCAAAGCAATGCCTCGAAGACACCCCACGCCCTCTCCGGACCTGACAGCGTGCGCGTCCGGGGCAAGCAAAATAGCCGTCTCCCCGCAAGCGGGGCCCTCGGAGATTTGGCTGGCCCCTCCCTGTGCGCGCTGTCCTGTCCTCCCCGGGCGAGGGGCGGCTCCGAAGCAATGAGCAGGCTTCCCGGAAACGCTCCGGTGGAGCGTTTCGCCTGCGCATGGGCGGAGCCCAAGGCTTCCCGGAAATGCTCCGGTGGCGCGTTTCGCCTGCGCATGGAGCGGCGCGTCGGATTACAGGTGAAATTCCTGCCGGATGGCCCGGTCGTCCGCGACGCGGAAGCGCTGCACGAAGCGGGTCTTGAAGCTGATGCGGCCGCGGCGGGCGCCGAAGTTTTCGCCGTGGTTGAGCAGATAGAGCACGCGCGGTGCCTCGAGCGTCGTCAGCGGGCGGCCCGCCAGGCGCGCCAGATAGGGGAACATGCGGTGTTCGTGCTGGCTCATCTCGCGCAGCAGGTCTATCTCTGCCGGGCCATTGGCGAGATCGAAGCGCAGGGCGGCACAGGAGCCGCAGAGCTTCCAGAAGGGTTTGCGCAGCGGTTGCGTCAGGCTGCGCGGCGCCGCCAGCGCCAGGGCGTCGGCGGATTTGTCGTAGACGTAGCCGGTTTGCGCCAGATAGCCGCCGCGGGCCTCGCGACTGATGATTTCCGAGACCAGGCCGGGATGGGCCAGATCGTCGGCGTCGAAGGTCATGGCATAGCCGGCGGCGGTGCCGAGCGCCGGCAGGTGATCGCAGAGCTGCGCCAGCTTGCGCCATTTGTCGTTGCCTTCGACCGGGGTGGTGAAAGGCAGGAAGGTGACGCGCGGATCGTCGGCCAAGTCTTTCGGCCGGTCCTGGCCGCAGATCACCGCCTGCCAGCGGGCGTCGCTCTGGCGCCGCAGGCTGGCCAGCGTGGCGGCGAGGCGGGCGCAGGTGCCCGCCCAGTCGCCGACATGGTGGCGGCCGACCAGCGGGATCAGGAAGACGACCGTGTCGGCCGGGGCGGTGGCCCGATGCGGGCGCAGGGTCAGCGCCGCGCGTTCCGAGGATTGCAGGCCGGTGTCGCGCGCCATCAGCCGCGAGGGGCCGAGGCTCGCGGCAGCCGCGAGGCGCCGCAGACGGGCAGGTTTGGGGGTCGCGGGGATCTGGGCCATGTCGGGATCAGCGGCGCGCCGGGGGCAATTGCCGGCTGAGGTCCTGGAATAGGGCCATGCGTTCGTCTTCGGACAGGAAGGCGCCGATCTCGACCTCGCGGCCGCAGCCGGTGAGGGTGACGTAATTGGGCACCGGGCCGCCGTCGGCATGCAGGTGCGGCCGGGTCCAATAGGCGTTGCAGGCCCAGTTCTGATCCGGGCCATTGGGGTTGTGGCGGGTAAGCGATACCGTCTCGGGCGTCAGGCGCAGCACCTCGAGCAGCTGGCAATCGCGGTGGTTGCGGTCGAGCGCGTACCACAGCCCGCCGAGCGCCAGCAACAGGAACGGCAGCAGTCCCCAGAGCAGCACCGTGCCGAGCACCGTATAGAGCGGGATCGTGGCGAGGGTGAAGGTGGCCAGGAGAAACGCCGCATAGCCCCGGGGTGGCAGCGATTCATGCGGCCAGAGGCGCAGTTCGGCCTCGTTCGGAGAGGGGCTTGGCAACCATCGATAGGGCATAGGAAGTATATAGGAGTCGGCCGGGCCGGCGTCGACTGAAATATCGCCGCAGGACGGGGCCGGGCGCACGGGAAGCGAGCCAGGGGATGGTCGCGCACCGCGGCCCCGGCTGGCGATCCTTGGGGGGTCCGCCAGCAAAAGCGCCTTGCGGCGCCCCCTGCGTCAGGCTGGCATGAAATCATCGGCGCCCCTGTGAGACAGGTCACAGCGCCGGTGACTGCCCGCCCGGTTCTGGAGAAAACCGGAAAACGCGTTTGGGTCAGCCTGCCGTTTTCGGGCAGAGCAGGCAGGGGCCCCGGGTGGGGGTGTCGCCCTGCGGCCGCGGGTCCGAGGGAAAGGTCAGAAGGGGCAGAGTGCCGGCACCGAAAGCCTGTGCGGGCGGGGGTGTCGCGCTGGCCAGAAAGCCGGCGGCGAGCAGGGTGAGAAGGCGGGTCATGGCAAAGTCCTTTGCGGCAATAATGCAGTTGCAGCATAGCGCGTGACCCAACGTCAACCTGTGTGACCGGTCACACTTCCGACCGCTTTCAACCAGCGCATGAAAAAGGCCCGCGCAATGCGCGGGCCTTTTCCTGTTTCTGTCTGGCGCGATCAATGCGCCGGATGCTTGTCCCAGTCTTCCTGCTTGGGCAGGATTTCGAAGGTGTGCTCCGGCGGCGGGGTCGGCAGCGTCCATTCCAGCGTATCCGCGAATTCGTTCCAGTAGTTGTCGCGCGTCTCCTTGGCGCCGCGCAGGAGGGCCTGGCCGACGATGTAGAAGAACAGCAGGAACGAGGCGAAGGAGATGAACGCACCGATCGACGACCACCAGTTCCAGGTGGCGAATGCCTCCGGGTAGTCGATGTAGCGGCGCGGCATGCCCTGACGGCCGAGGAAGTGCTGCGGGAAGAAGGTCAGGTTGGCACCGATGAAGAACATCCAGAAGTGCACCTGGGCCAGCTTCTCGTTGTACTGGCGGCCGGTCATCTTGGCGAACCAGAAGTACATGCCGGCAAAGATGCAGAACACCGCGCCCAAGCTCATCACGTAGTGGAAGTGCGCCACGACGTAATAGGTGTCGTGATAGGCCCGGTCGACCGCTGCCTGGCTCAGCACGATGCCGGTCACGCCGCCAACGGTGAACAGGAACAGGAAGCCCATGGCAAAGAGCATCGGCGCCTTGAACTCGATCGAGCCGCCCCACATCGTTGCGATCCAGGAGAAGATCTTCACGCCGGTCGGCACCGCGATCACCATGGTCGCCAGCATGAAGTAGCTCTGCTGGGTCAGCGACATGCCGACGGTGTACATGTGGTGTGCCCAGACGACAAA
Source organism: Marinovum sp. PR37 (assembly GCF_028807375.1). NCBI lineage: Bacteria > Pseudomonadati > Pseudomonadota > Alphaproteobacteria > Rhodobacterales > Roseobacteraceae > Marinovum > Marinovum sp. PR37. Next base: position 83,983 of record NZ_JARAML010000022.1, read on the forward strand.
GCCCAGCGCGCCGATCGCGATGATCGCCCAGACCATCGGCAGGTAACCGAAGACCGGCTTGCGCGAGAAGGTCGCGATCACGTGGCTGACGATGCCGAAGCCCGGCAGGATCACGATGTAGACTTCCGGGTGACCGAAGAACCACAGGATGTGCTGGTAGAGGATCGGGTCACCGCCGCCGGCGGGGTCGAAGAAGGTGGTGCCGAAGTTGCGGTCGGTCAGCAGCATGGTGATCGCGCCTGCCAGAACCGGCAGCGAGAGCAGGATCAGCCAGGCGGTGACGAAGATCGCCCAGGAGAACAGCGGCACCTTGAAGAGCGTCATGCCCGGGGCACGCATGTTCAGGAAGGTGGTGATCATGTTGATCGCGCCGAGGATCGAGCTGGCGCCCGAGACGTGCACCGCAAAGATCGCCAGGTCCATCGACAACCCGCCTTCGTTGGTCGAGAGCGGCGGGTAGAGCACCCAGCCCACGCCGGAGCCAAGCTGGTCGTTGCCGCCCGGGGCCAGGACCGAGGAGACGGCCAGGGTGGTGCCGGCGACATAAAGCCAGAAGGACAGGTTGTTCATCCGCGGGAACGCCATGTCGGGCGCGCCGATCTGCAACGGCATGAAGTAGTTGCCGAACCCGCCGAAGAGGGCGGGGATGACCACGAAGAACATCATCAGGATGCCGTGGCCGGTGATCAGCACGTTCCAGAGGTGGCCGTTCGGGGTACAGACCGCGTCCGAGGCAATCAGCCGGGCGCCTTCCATGCACATGAACTGCACGCCGGGCTCCATGAGCTCCAGACGCATGTAAACGGTGAAGGCCACCGAGATGAAGCCCGCAAACGCAGAGACGATGAGATACAGGATCCCGATATCTTTGTGGTTGGTGGACATGAACCAGCGGGTGAAGAAACCGCGCTGATCCTCATGCTCGTGGCCGTGAATGGCGGCGTCAGCCATGTCTCGTGCCTCCTGCTAGACAAAACATGGGCGCATGCACCATAGCCGGCGCCCGGACTCTCGGACCGGTTCTAGAATGCACGCCCGGGATCGGCAACGGGTCAGATTGACCTAGATCAAGAAAAAGTGTCGCGGGGGGCGTGGCTTCGCCGGTGGCGCCTGGCTGGCGACGCTCTAGCTGGCGACGACGATGAGCCCGAGCAGGGGAATCACCAGCGCCGCCAGCCAATAGGGCAGCCTGCGGTTCCAGATCGGGGTGGGTTGAAAGCAATTGCCACAGACCGGCGCGCCAAAGCGCAGGCGATGGGCGCAGCTGGGACAGTGAAACAGACGACGGGCCACGGGGGTACCTCGGGCGGTGCTTACGGGGCGAAACGGTTGGGAAGGCGATTTGGTTCCAGCCCGATGATGCAGATGGCCCGATGTGCAGAAAGCGAAATGCGCGCGGGCCAGTGACATCTATCACCACCCCGGCGCGTTTTCATGCGACGCCAGAACTGATGCTGCGCAGTCGGGCACAGGGGGGCGGATATGCGGTGAATGGCGCGACTTCGTGAGCTGAGCTGCGGCCCGGCGGATGGTCGGGGAAGCCCGCAGGCGCCCGGCCGGTGATGGCGCGGGTCGGGATCAGTCGATCTCGCCGAAGACCGCGTCGAACTGGCTGCGCAGCGCGACATCGAGGTCGGCCATGGTGACGGGCAGCCCGAGATCGACCAGGCTGGTGACCCCGTGGTCGGTGATGCCGCAGGGGACGATGCCGGAGAAATGCTCGAGATCCGGCTCGACGTTGATCGAGACGCCGTGAAAGCTCACCCATTTGCGCAGGCGGATGCCGATGGCGGCGATCTTGTCTTCCTGTGGCTCGCCGGTCGCGGTCAGCGGCTTGTCGCCGCGCGCGACCCAGACCCCGACGCGGCCGTCGCGAATCTCGCCCTTGACGTTGAAGGCGTCGAGGGTGGCGATCACCCAGGACTCGAGCTGGTGCACGAAACGGCGCACGTCGCGGCCGCGCCGACCGACATCCAGCATGACATAGGCCACCCGCTGCCCCGGCCCGTGATAGGTATACTGGCCGCCGCGCTTGCTGGGATGTACCGGGAAGCGGTCGGGATCGGTCAGATCCTCGATCCTGGCAGAGGTGCCTGCGGTGTAGAGCGGCGGATGTTCGACCAGCCAGACGGCCTCGTCCTCGCGGCCCGCGGCAATGGCGGCCGCGCGGGCTTCCATGAAGGCGACGGCGGCGTCGTATTCGGTCAGCCCGTCGGAGATGATCCATTCTACCATGCGGATGAGGTACACCGGCGGCGCGGGAGGGGGAAGCGGAAAGCGGTGTCGGGGGCGCTGCCCCCGTCGCCTTTGGCGACTCCCCCGAGGGTATTTTCGGCAAGAGGAAGCGGCAGGAAGGGGGCTTTGGCGGCGGTGGGAAAAAAAGTGCCGGGGGGCGGTTTTCGCTCTTGGCATTGTCCGGGCTATTGGCTAAACCCCGCCCACCAGTTCAAAGTGCGGTCGTGGCGGAATTGGTAGACGCGCAGCGTTGAGGTCGCTGTGGGGTAACTCCCGTGGAAGTTCGAGTCTTCTCGACCGCACCAATTTTCTCTCGCGAGAAAGACGGTGACGAAAAAGCCCCTGTTTGTCAGGGGCTTTTCGCGTTTTGCGAGGGGCCTGAAGGCCCGATTCTCAGGGCTCCGGCGGGGCGGTCTTCCACGTGCCTTTCAGCAACCGCAGATGGAAGGGCGGGAATTTCACCAGCTCCTCGAGCAGCAGCAGCGAGAAGATCCAGATCACCGGCAGGTCGAGCCAGAGAACCATGAGGGCGGTCGCCGGCACCCGGAAGAGCCATTGCGACCAGATGAAGATATGCATCACATAGACCGTGTCGCCGCCGGCGCGCAGGGTGTTGCCGCAGATCGCGTTGGAGCCCTTGGGGAAGGGCAGTACCAGCAGGATCGGCAGGAAGCCGAGCAGCGTCATCTGGGTTTCGCGGGACAGATCGGCGTAGAGCCAGGGGCTGGCCAGGATGACCCCGGCGTAGAAGGTGGCGACCAGGGCCGCAGCCAGCAGCGCCACGCGCCATGCGGCGGCAAGAAAGACCTCGAGATCCTCGGACGGTGTCTGGCGGCCCAGCATCTGGCCCACCATGATGCCGGTGGCCTGGGCCCAGCACATGCCGACGGTGCCGGCGACCTGGACCCAGGGCATGATGATCGTCATCGCCGCGAACTGGTTGACCGGCAGGGTGGCATAGATCAGCCCGCAGACATGCAGCGCGATGGTGGCGCTGGCGAAGGTGGCGGCGATCGGCAGGGCAAAGACCAGATGCCGCCGGAGTGATGCGGAAAAGCTGCCGTTGCGCCATCCCGGTGTGCGCAGCAGGTCACGGCGGGTTCTGAGCAGCACGACGGCGAGAAAACCGACCTGCACCATGGAGGCCAGGGCGCTGCCGAGTGCCGCGCCGAGCACGCCGAGCGCCGGGGCGCCAAAATGGCCGTGGATCAGGATGACGCTGGTGGCGATGTTGACCGGCACGGCGAGGCCATAGCTCAGCGCCGGCAGACGGGTGTCGCCGCAGCCATTGAAAAATCCGGTCAGGCATTGGCCCACCGCCTCGGCCAGGATCACCACGGCGAAGACCGAGAGATAGCGCCGCGCCTGGTCCGCGATCCAGGCGTCATGTGCGAGGGCCTCGATGGCGGGGCCGGCGGCGAGGGCCAGCACGGCGAGGCCTGCGAGGATCACCGAGACATTGATTGTCAGCCCGGCCAGCAGGGCGGATTTCAGGAACACCCGGTCGCCGGAGCCGAAGGCCTGGGCGATGCGGATCTGGGTGGCATTTGAAAAGGCGACGATCAGCCCGAGCAGCAGACCGGCGATCGAGGCCGAGAGGCCCAGCACCGCCACCGCCGGCTCGCCCAGCGACGAGACGAGCCAGGCGTCGATGACGACGATGCCATGCAGCATGATCGCCTTGAAGGTCAGCGGCCAGGCGAGGTTGAACACCGCGCGCGTCGAGGGAATGTCCCTCGTCAGGGGGAAATGGGTCATCGTGACTGGGTCCATGGGTTCGCGACGGCCCGGGTGGGCGGTCGCTCTGGGGCGGCGGGCGCGCGGGGCGCTCTGGCGGCAAGAGTCAAGGGGGGAGACGGCAGGGGCAGATGGCCCCTGTCATTTTTCATTTTCGAAGTATGAAGCGTTGTCTTT
>NZ_JARAML010000023.1:0-87591 GCF_028807375.1 Marinovum sp. PR37
ATCACCGGGACATACGAGCAGGCGGTTCAAATCGGGCGGTTACACAACACGGACCCCGAATGCCAGCGGATGATTTCGGAGGCGTGCCTGCATGACGGGCGTTTCAAGGCGGTGAATCGCATCAGCCAGATCGATTCCGCAGCATCGCGCCTTCTCCAACTCGCTGACGTAATCGCCTATGCGCGCACGTGGATCCACAAGGGCGAAGAGAATGCAAAGGGGCTACATGAGAACTACGGAATCCGGGTCCTTTGAATCAGAAAAACCGCCCTGAGGGCGGTTTTTAGGAGCGGCTTGCAACCGAACCATCTGCGGTTCGGGTCGCCGCGACGCTCGCCCTGCACACAGCATGACGGGTCGCCGACAGGTTTCTGTCTGAGATGTAGATAGCATGTGTGGAGTAAAATTTCAACTACTCCCATCCTAACGACCCACCCAGAGACGCGTTGAAAAATATTCGCCACCTGAATATTTCTTGAATATTTTCTGGACAAAGCACTTAGAGTGTGTGATGTAGGGTGCGAGGCGCAAAGAACCAAACAGCAAAAGGCATAGAAACTTGAACCGAGACAACGCACTGCAGGCAGCGCGCGACCAGTTGGAAACATCGATTTGGGGCCTTTTGAGCGAGCTTGAAAATTCGCTGGCATCACTCGCAAGCGTACCGCACATAAATATTGAGTGCCCTCGCGCAATAGGATCAGTCTTGAACTCAGCTCTTCCGGCAGCAGTTCAGGAGGCTGGGATCGAGAAAGACAGGCTTGAAGTTAGATACTGTCGAAATGGACAGTGCAACAAGATTTCCGGGCACGTGAAGTCGGGCAACGAAACCTTCCCCGTCAGCCTAGAGTTGCATCTGTCGGGTCCACGTGGCGGAACGACAAAATCGAAACACCAGTTTGCATTCTCGGAACCCGCCGTATGCGACATTGAACGTCAACCGTCGCTTATCGAATTTGACATAGACGCGCCCGAGAGACTGCTACTTTTTGTAGCGTGTCATCTCAGCGGCACCGGCGTATCGGTGTCGCGAGCGTACTTGAAATTTGCGGACGGTGTAGATCAGCGAATGATTGAGATGCACCGCCCTGCCGAAGGGGCGCCCAAGGCATCCGCAGATATCGGACCAGAGCAGGGTCCGCGTGGCGCAACATTGAAGGTAAAAAGACCCGAGGGAGACAAGAAAGAAGATGGCATCAAAACAGATAAACGGGGGGATGCTGCTTCTAGCTCGTAAGAGACGACGGAAAACTCAAAAGGACTTGGCCGCAGAGACCGGGGTCGCACAGGCGGCGATCTCCAGAGTCGAAAACGGTACAAAGGACGTGCTGTCGCATGAAGAGATTCAGTCGATTGCGCGCTTTTTAGGATTCCCGGTGAGTTTTTTCTTTGAGCAGGAGCCGCTTTACAAAACACCCCTCAGTATCCACGGCGCGGCCTTCCGCAAGAAGTCGGCGGTTTCTGCGAAAGATCAAGGTGCGGTCGTCGCGCTAGCAAATCATCTTGTACTGCACTTGCGCAGAATGCTTGAAGCCGTCGACTTGGAGCCCCAGTTTCCATTGCTTCAGTTTGAGGTTGTGGATGACAAGTCGAGCGTAAGCGAACACGCCCGTGCCGTTACTTCTGCAGCCGAAGCGGCTCAAAAGGTCCGAAAGTCGTGGCAGTTGGACGATGGACCTTTGCCGAATCTCGTCAAGTACATTGAAGCTACCGGTGTGTTCGTGGTTCAAGGCAATTTTGGCGGCGCCGACATTGACGGCGTAACCATTAGGCCCCCAGGAATGAAACCGGTGGTGGTTCTAAACGAAGACCGGCCCGCCGATCGGAAGCGGTTTAGCCTTGCCCATGAATACGGCCATGTGATCTTGCATCCCTTCCCGTACGACGCGATGGAAAAGGAAGCCAACGAATTTGCCGCTGAGTTGCTCACTCCTGCCAAAGGAGTGCTACCAGATCTGAAGAAACCGTTGACCATTCCAAGACTTGGGCAATTGAAGCTGAAATGGCGTGTGGCAATGGCAGCATTGATCTACCGCGCTAAAGCGCTGAACGCGATAACCGATCAAGCTGCGACGTCTTTGTACAAGAAGATGAGTTACTACGGCTATCGAACGCGAGAGCCTGATGAGTTTAGTATTGAGCATGAACAGGGTTATCTATCAACTCAGCTCTTGGAATTGCACACGGAGGATTTGGGATACTCGTTCGACGAGTTGGCTGATGCTTTAAGAACTTTCCCAACTGAGTTGGCGGAGATGCACGGCCTGAAACCGCCAGACCAGCGCCCGAAACCAAAACTGAAGCTGGTTATTGGAGGCGAACTTTGATCGATTTTGCACGCTAAGCTGGACGTGTCATACATGATACAGACAACCTCAATGGCTTCCGAACGATCCACTTCTTGTGTTGCAGCTCTTCGCTTTCGCACGTTCCAAGAAAACAAGAAGGGGAACCGTGGTCCCACGGCTCCCCTTTCGTTGCGCATCGTCTAGTCTCGCGCGTTGATCAGGCCACCAGCGACAGCCCCGCGCCCGCGTCCTGCGGCTGCTCACCGCTGTCGATGAACGGGATGATCGAGAAGGTCTGCCCGCCGCGCTGTTCTTCGTTCTGCACGGCGTTGACGCGCAGATCGCCATCGGGCGTGTTGATCAGCAGCGACAGGTAGTCATTGCCCGTGCGGCTGCTTTTGGCCATCCAGGCCGAGCCGACGCGGATCGGTGTGCCCCGGGGCGAGCTGACCTCGATGCGGTAATCGGGGTGGGTCTCCTCGGATTTGTAGCTGTTCTCGATCAGCATGAACTCCAGATCGAACATCATGTTGGCGATGTAGCCCGTGAAGGCGTTGTCGGCGTCCATGGCGGTGAGCTCGCCCGAGAGCGAGCCGGATTTCATCAGGCCGTTCGAGACCAGCGGGATGATCTCGAACGCCCCGCTTTGGGCCGCGCGCGCCTCTTTCGTCTGCACCGCGTTGACCCGGAACGGGCCGAAGCCGACATCGATCTGCATCGAGATGTAGGGGTTGCCGCTGGTATTGCCGGTCTCGTTCCAGGCCGTGCCGATGCGCACCTTGCGGCCTGATTTGTTGACTGCCGTCACGTCAAAATCCGGGCTGCGCTCGGACATCTTCGGGCGGGTTTCAAGCTGGATGGCGATGTCAAAGCGCGTCGAGTGGATCATGCCGGTGTACTGAGCGTCTGCGGTCTCGACATTGCGGGTGAGGGTTCCTGCGAACATGGGATGGTTCCTTTTGGATTGGCCGGTGTCTGACGTCCTTGCCAGCGCATCCGGGATTGCTTTCTCGACCCCTTGAGGGATCACAAATCAGAAAGCCTGCTTTCCTTTCAGCCCCGCCCGCGGGTCAGAGCTGCCCTCCGAGTGGGAGCCCCCCCCCCGCGCCTCCTTGTGCTACGGCCCTCCCCTGCCCGTCTGGTCTTGATTGGCTGCCCGAATTTTCAACGCTGTCCTCCGACCGCGCGATGAAGAACTCCTCCTCTTTGCCGTTCAACCGTTGCCCTTCCTGGTCGGTCAGACCGATGCAGCTGCCGTTCGGCACATAGGTGATCAGGTACTGCCCAAGCCGGTCCTTGTGGACAACGTAGCCGGTATTGGCCCAATGCACGGTCTGGCCGGCATCAACGGCGGCCTTGATGTCTTCGAGTGTCATGCGAACCTCCTCAAGAAGAATGGTGGGGAAACGACGCAAGAAGCCCGGTCGTCCAACCGGGCTTCCATGCAGTATTCGTTTGGCAAACGGCCAAGAGCTGTCAGGCGCTTTGCGTGGCTTGCGTCGCGCGCGCCGCCATCCAATCCTTCAGGCCAAGAACCGTTCTTCCGGCGGCGACCTCGGAGGCCCAGGCAACCCTTGGGTCGCCGCAGGGCTCATCGCCGGAATGCCGGTCGATGTGGCCATTGGCCATCCATGGCTCAGGCTGTATCCGTCGCAGCCAGTCCGCCATGCTCGGGATGCGGCCCTGGCAGTCTTCACGGATATGCTGCTCGCCGATCCAGCGCACGGGGATGTCGCGGCCCGCACTATTGGTCAGTGTCAGGCCAAAAACCCGTTCGGCCTCAAACAGGCCTTGCGCATGGTGACGCATGGCGCGGTGCGTGAAGAGCGCGAGGTGCTCTTTCGAGGCGTCAAACCAATCGTGCACAGACTGATAGTCAGACGGCACCCCGCCGAATTTCCGGGCAGAGCTTTCAGCATGATGAAGCGGATGGGCCATCTCAAAGCCCCTCGTCATAGCTGTGCGAGCATTCGACATAGCGGTCCGCGTGATCGAGGATGATGCTGTCTAGTGCTATGTCCCAGGTCAGCGTGCCGTAGCCGCCCTCGTTGTTTTCGAACCCCGGGTGATGGTGATAGGCGAGCGACCAGGCGAAGTCGCCAACCTCTGTGGCAAGCGCCTCCGGCAGTTGGATCTCTGCAGGCTGCACCGTCACATCCTCGACATTGCCGGAGTCGCCATAGCCTTCGTATTCGGCAGTGACCTCGCTGATGCCAAGCGCACGTAGTTGCGCGAGCAGCTCCACTCGGGATGCCTTCAAGGTGGTTTCACGCTCCGCGCGCCATTGAGCCGCCATTACGGCATAATCGATCTGGGGATTGGTCATGGGTCTGTCCTCTTGTCTGAAGTTAGGGGGGCCGGGCGTGGCATTCGTCTGCCCGCGCCCGGAAAGCGCAGCCCGGGCAAACCCCGATCCGCGACGCCCGACCGAAAGCCCGCTTTGACTTTTCAGGCGGCTTGTTCTGCCGTGATAGCAGGCCCCTGCCCCACGATCCGGGCCAGAATGCTGCCCGTGTCGATCCCGTCCCCATGCGGCAGGAACACCCGCAACTGGAAGGCAATGATCTCGGTGAAGCAGCCGAGGGCCTTGAGGCTGTCGATCATGCCCCGATCCGCACCGCCAAGCTCGAGACGCATCTCGCCTGCGACACGGCGACGGGTCAGGGTGAGACCCCGGCCGAGATCGACCGCCGCTGTGGTGCCGAGCGCGGCGGTCAACATCTCCTGCGGCGTTTGCGGGTTGGAGACGAGGAAGCGGGCGCGCAGCGAGGCCGCCCCTTCCTCACTCAGCGTCCGCCCGATCATGGCCGTCGCCCCGTCTGGCGTGACACGGTAGATCCGCTCATTGGTGGTCGGAATGTCCTTCCAGATCGGCAGCAGCAGCCCGGTCAGCAGGTAGAGCTTGGTCGTGGTGGTTTTTGGCAGGGACGCAGCCTCGGCATCCCAAAGCCGTGCGAACTCGGGCCTGTCAATCTCTTCCCAGGCCGAGGACTCAAACCGTGCCTCTTCGAGATAGCTCGACCCGTTTGGCCGCACCGCCTTGCGCATCAGCGTGACAATGTCCTCGTCATACATCTGCATGGGCCGCGCCGAGATGAGCGCCGCGCGACCGGAGGCGCGATTCACCATCGGCAGCTTGTCGGGATTGCGCGATATGGCCTCTTCGGCGACCAGGACATACACTGGGTCCGTCACCTCAAGTCCGATAATCCGCGTCACGGCGCCGGATTTCGGGCAGGTCCAGAGATCCTCGGTGGAGACCTGCTCGATCTTTTCGCCACGTAGGGTTTCGACGCCGAGATCGAGCGTGCCCGCCGCGCGCGCCCGTTCAGTCTGATCGGCAATCCGGCGCATGAACTCGGCAAAGAGCGCGTTCTGCATGTGGATGGGCAGGGCCAGAACCCGGTTCAGAAACCGCTGGATCGGCGGCAACTCCTCGAGCAGCACCCCGTCCTTGTCGATCAGCCGCAGGGCTGTCCAGTCGGTGAAGCTCTCGTAGCTCATCGCCTCAGCGCGCCCGGCGGCAAGATCGGCGAAATACCCGCGCAGCGCGGCCCGCGCGATCGGGCTTTCGAGATTGTCCTCCTCGCGGAACATGCCCTGCGAGCCGGTCTCGCGCTGACCCTTGGTCAAGGCCCCCAGCTGGTCGAGGCGTTTGGCTATCGTCGAGGTAAAGCGCTTCTCGCCATGCACATCCGAGGTGCAGACCCGGAAGAAGGGCGCGCTGACCTGGGCAGAGCGATGCGTGCGGCCGAGCCCCTGGATGGCCGCATCGGCGCGCCAGCCGGGCTCCAACAGGTAGTGCCGGCGTCGTTTCTGGTTCTTCGCCGTTTGCGCCGCATGGTAAGATCGGCCCGTCCCGCCCGCATCGGAAAAGATCAGGATATCCTTCTCGCCATCCATGAAGGCTTGGGTTTCGGAGGAATTGCTACTGGCGGAGCGCTTCTCGATGAAGAGATGGCCATCCTCGGCTTTGAGGGGCCGGATGGACCGCCCCGTGACTTCTGCCACGGCCTCGTCGCCAAAGGCCCAGAGGATCTGATCAAGCGCCGATGGGATCGGCGCCAGCGTCATCAACTCCATCATGGCCGCATCACGCAGGGCGAGCGCCTCGCGCGAGACAACGAGCGCGCCGGTCTCGTCCCTGAGCGGCTCGGCCACCATGTTGCCGTCGATTTCGACCAGCTTTTGGGCATGGATCGGGAAAGCCTGTTCGAGGTAGCCCAGTACGTAGTCACGCGGTGTCAAGGCCCCCTCAACGAGTTCATCCTCTGGGTCCATCGTTTCAAGCCGCCGTTTCAGCAGGCTTTCGCCTGTAGAGACCACCTGAATGACGCAAGCCTTGCCCGCCGCCAGATCATCCTCGATCGCGCGGATGATGGTCGGGGCTTTCATGCCCATCAGGAGATGGTTGAAGAAACGCTGTTTCGTGCTCTCGAAGCGGGACTTGGCCGAGGCGCGAGCGGCCGAGGCATTGGTCTCCCCCGAGGCGTCGTTGACGCCGGTCGCTGTCAGCGCGGCCTCGAGATTGTGGTGGATCGTCCGAAACGAAGTCGCGTATGCGTCGTAGATCTCGATCTGCGCCGGGGTCAGCGCGTGTTCGAGCACGTCATACTCGACGCCGTCAAAGCTGAGGGCGCGGGCCGTGTAGAGCCCGAGCGTCTTGAGATCGCGGGCGACCACCTCCATGGCCGCGACACCGCCGGCCTCCATCGCCGAGACGAAACTCTCGCGGCTCAGGAAGGGGTATTCAGGCCCCTGCCCCCAGAGACCGAGACGCGCAGCATAGGCCAGGTTGTGCACGCTCGTGGCCCCCGTGGCCGAGATGTAGAAGACGCGGGCGCGGGGTGCTGCCAGTTGCAGTCGCAGGCCAGCAAGGCCCTGCTGGGAGGGTTTGGCCCCCCTGCCCTGCTCAGACCCTGCCGCGTTCTGCATGGCATGGGCCTCATCGAAGGCCAGAACGCCGTCAAAGTCTTCACCCATCCAGTCGAGGGTCTGGCTCAGTCGCGTAGTGCCGCATTTGCCCGCGGACCGCAGCGTGGCGTAGGTGACGAAGAGGATACCGTCACCCATAGGGACAGGCTGGTCCGGTTTCCATTTGGAGAGCGGCTGGATGTCGGCTGGCGAGCCGCCGAGATCGGTCCAGTCGCGGATGGCGTCCTCGATAAGCGTGGCGGATTTGGAGACCCAGATCGCCTTTCTGCGCCCGGCCAGCCAGTTGACAAGGATGAGCCCCGCGCATTCGCGCCCCTTGCCGCAACCGGTGCCGTCGCCGAGGAAATAGCCAAGGCGATAGGCCCGTGCGTCCGGGTCATCATCGGCGCGCGTCAGCTTGGTCTGGTCGTCATCGATGCTAAACCGACCGGGCAAGTCGCGCCCATGGGCGTCATGCGCCATGATGATGGTTTCCAGCTGCGCCTCGGAGAGATGTCCCTCCTCGATCAACCGGGCGGGCAGGCGCAAGTCATCACTGCCCGTGTTTGAGGGCATGGGCGGGGCAACCGAGGCCATGGCGATGCTCTCGACGAGCGGCGTGGGATGTTCTTGCGCACCCGCGATCTCGATCCGCTGCGGACGGTAGCGCGCATAAATGTCCGAGATGGGCGTGTTGTCGCGAGGGGTCTCAAAGCTTGTGAAGCTGAGCGGACGGACGGCATTGGCCCGGGGTTTGGAGGCGGCAACAGGCGAAGCAGCGGTCTTGCGCGGGGCAGATGCTGGAACGGTCGGCCGAGCATGAGGGATCGCTTCAACCCGTTGGGCCGGGCGCATCTCGGTCCGTGTTGCGGCCACGGCATCGACATATGCCAAGGCTTCATTCAAATCCCGCACAGGGACGCGGATCATTTCGCCGTCCTCCTGCACCTTGTCGAAGACCATCAGCTGGGTTTCGACAGAGGTGCCGAGCTTGCGATAGACCTGTCCCGGCATCGTCAGCGCCAATCGCGGCGTCAGGAGACCGCAGGCGCGGGACCAATGCGCGGCATCGCGTTCGGGCGTGAATCCCGGCGGCATGATCGCCACCAGCCGCCCGCCGGGTGCCAGGCGCTTTGCAGCCGCGATGAGATGCTTGGCGGCGATGTGCTTGTCTCGGGAGCGATCGACCGAGGAGGCGAAGGGCGGGTTCATCACCACGACCTCGGGTAGAACCGGCGTCTGCAGCAGATCATCGATATGCTCGCCGTCATGGCCTGTGACCTCGCCGCCGAAAACCGCGCGCAGGAGGCGCTGGCGAAAAGGGTCGATCTCGTTGAGCAGAAGCGTGGCACCGGCCCGGGCGGCGAAAGCAGCCAGGGCACCGGTGCCAGCCGAGGGCTCCAGCAAAGTCTCGCCCTTGCGAACGGCTGCCGCCCGCACGACCATTGCCGCGAAAGGCAACGGCGTGGAAAACTGCTGTAGCCGGATCTGCTGCTCTGACCGGCGGGTTTCCGTCAGGAGCCGTGAGGCAAGTAGCTTTGCAGCGGCGATATCATCTGCCACGCCGTTCCCACGCAGCAGCACTTGGACAGCCGCGGCCTGCATCATGTCATAGGCCATGCGCCAGTCCCAGGCGCCACCGGCATCGCTGCCATGAAACGTCTCGCGCATGATACGCGCGAGCGCTGAACTGCGCAGGGGCTGGTCATCGACCTCCGTGCCGATTTGCGCGAGGGCAGAGGCGAGATCGGCTTCGGAGATTGCGAGAGCCGGGTTGGCCGTTCTGGGTTTGGACATGGGGATTTTCCTTTGGATCAGGGTCTGAGTTCCAAAGGACAAAAAGCCCGCTTTCGCTTTTCAGGGTGACGTAGTCAGACCGCGCCGACCTCAAAGGCTTGGTCAGGACTTGGGTTCGACCTGCCGCTTCGCATCAATCAATGCCTGTGCGGCCTGCATCACCTGAACTTGAGATGTTCCCGTGTATTCCTCCTCCAGCGCGGCCTGCACCTTCGCGCGAAACCACGCGTCATACGAATTGACATCAGCCGCCACGGAAATGCTCCTCGAGCCCGATATCCAGCAGCTTGCCGAGGTCATCGGGCATGTCTGCAACGTGCACAGCAATTGGGAAACGGTGCCCCGTCAGGTCAGGCGCGCATTGCTCCTCTAGCCCGAGGTGCTGCCCATCCTTTTCCGCCTCAATCATTGTGCTTTCTCCGACCGTATTATCAGCCGATGCTACATCTTCCAGCGGGGCGTCGTAAACGATAATGCCAAAGGGTCAAAGCAAGCTGGCCCACTTACCGATCGGGCACCGCTTCAAGGGATTTCTCGAACCGCTTGCCTGCCGCTGCAGCTTCTTTCAAGAGCGCGTCGAAATTGTCAGGTGGGTTGCCATCTTCCAGCATCCCTTTGAACGTCGCATAGGCATCCGTCTTGCTGCCGTAGGCGCGCAGGGTCTTGTCGTCGTTCACCCAGGCCACCACGATGACCTTCGCATCGCTGTTGAACCGGTAGAACAGCCGATACTGCTGGAAGAATTTCGCCCGGAACCAGTGCTTGCGGTGATCGCCGAGTGTGCCGCCTTGCCGGAAGGCGGCGGCACCCGGATCTGCAGGTATGGCCTCGGTGACCAGCTTGAAGATGGCGGCCAGCCGTTTCGTCGGGTTTTTCTTGTGCCAGGTCTTGGGATCGCGAGCCTTACGCGCCTCTACCTCCTCGACCAGCCCTTCGAGCTGGTCCAGAAAGAGTGGGTGCGCATAAATCGACCATCCATTCACGACAAGGGGCGCTTGGGCGGGCACGCTATCGCCGCTCATTCATCCTCGAGCGATAGCGGCGCATCGAGATCGACATCAACGTCTCCGACCAGTGCTGCAAGACGGTCATGCAAAGCCCCATCGAACGCCCGAATGCGGTCCGGATGCGCCTTGATATCGGCCTCGACAAAATCGAGAAAGGCTCCGAGCACGGGATCTTCCTCGTCGCTGCGCACGGGCTCGATATAGACCCTGCCACTCGGCTCGGTGCAGTAACGAATCTGGTCGCCCTTGCCCAGCTTGAGCTGTTTGCGCACACCCGCCGGCACGGTCGTCTGATACCGATCCGTGAGTTTCGAGACATCTTGTGCGAGCGCTGTCATGGCAGTCTCCTGAAGAAAAGGGGCTTTGCTGCCCGCGATAGGTAATGCATTTGCATTGCCTTGTCAAGACAAGCCGCAGCATCTGCTGTCGCCGGGCAGGTCGATGAACCGTCCGGCGCAGGACCTAATTTCGCCCCGCCAGGAACTCCGCCAGCACCGGGCTAGCCGCACCTTTCGTGGAGCTGAGCAGCTCCGAGCCCGCAAGCGAGGCCTTCGACAGGCGTACGAGCCCACCAGTTTCCTCGATGCGGTAGCAGCGGCGTTTCTGCCGCCCACGCCTGTAGTGGGTCGCGGTGACAATCTGGCAGGTACTGCCATCGGTGAGCGTCACAGGGGTGGCGAGCTTGATCTTGTCGCCTTCCTCGTAGTCCGGGATCGCAGCCCAGTCCTGGCAGCGCTGGCGCCAGGCATGAGCATAGCTGTCTGGGTCTTTCAGCTCGGACAGCAGGGCCAATAGGCTCAGTGGCGCGCGGGATTCGACCGGTCCCGCGCTTTCCTCCATGTCCTTGTAGCCCCAGCAGCCGTCATCATATCGGGTAAGGAATACGGCGGCGAAAGTGATGGAGCCATCCGCATCGGTGACATAGGTCGTGTCTTCGACAGGGGTGCCGTCGATATTTGTGACCTTTGCCGCCGCGTACCAAGTCGAACCCACCTTGCAGGCTTTGACCAGTTCCGTCTTGCGCCTTTCGCCCTCGAAGGTGCACAGCCGAGCAATCTCCGCTTTCTCATCCGCGTAGGTCTGGACGCGGCCGTCGGTGTAGAAGAGCCATCCCATCTCAGAGTCCTTTCTCTCGTTTGGGAAAATTGTTGTCGCCAATGTCCCGAGAGGGCCGCAGGCCCGGCAGGGTATTGGCGATGCTTGTTTGAGAAAGGGCGCGTTACGCCGCCCTCCGGTCATCGATTTCCATCAGCGCATCGAGCGGCACGCGGTAGGGCTGCATGGCGTCAAAATCCTCGCAATTGCCACAGTTCTGCACGATCGCAAAGGTGTCGCAGGCATCCTTGAGGATGACCCGGAAGGTGCCGCCAAGGCCCGACGGCACCTCGTAGGTCCCGCCGATGAGATAGTCCGAGGCCCGGCGCACGAAGACGCGGATGCTGTGGCCATCGGTGGCGAGCCGGATGGCCCCTCGCCCCCGGTCGATGAGCACCTGCACGTCATCCAGGATGTCGGTGTAAAACTGGCCGGTCAGATCGCGAAACGCCATGCGGCGCTGCGCCATCCAGTCGGTGTCCCGAAACGGGTTCATGCCATCGGCAAAGGCAAATGACGGATCGGCCTGCTCGGTGGTAACGATGCGGGTGGTCGTGCCGTCGATGCCGTTGGAGCGCAAATGCACGCCATTGCCGACGATCAGGATCAGGGCAGGTCTGTCCACAGGCCCGTTCCAGTTGGGCAGGAAGGTTTTGCAGGCGCGTGCATGGGCGATCTGCGCCGCAACAGCGGACGCAGAGAACTTGAGAATAGCCATGGGGATGTCTTTCTGTTCGGTTTGGAAGGGTCGACCCGCGCGGGGAATGCCTCGCGCGGGTCGCGTGAGGACTCAGGCCGCTTGCGCGACCTCGCTCTCAGGCTCGGGATTTTCCGCAGTGGGCTCCGCCTCATCACAGGCGACACCGGCGGTCTGCATCATGGGCGGGCACCAGGCGGCCACGGCAGCGCGCTGCGCGTCCGTGAGCGTGGCGAAGGGCTCGGCGAAGAGCTTGTCGCAGAAGGCGACGATCTCCTTCTTGCTCGACGAGGCCAGCGTCACAGCCTCCTGGGCGAGACCCAGATCCTCGCCGAGGATCTTCAAGAGCCAGGCCTTCTTGAAGCGGTTGAAGAGCGCCGCATTCGGCGTCCAGTGGGCGCGGATGTCGGGCATGATCTCGATCTCGAACGCATGCATCAGGCTGTCGCGCTGGCGGTCCCGCGTGAAGCAGGATTGCGTGGTGCTGGCCGTGGCATAAGCGACGAGCTTGGCCTTCTCCCCTGCCTGGAGCGCGCGAAACGCCGCGAACTGATCGGCGGGCGCGCGGGTGTCATCGAGCCAGGAGAGATCAAGCGCATCATGCGCCGCCGCCACCTGCTCGAGCGAGGTCTCGTCGATCTCGTCCATCTTGGCATGGCTGCGGTATTCCTTGCGGGCATCGATCTTGATCGCCTGCGTGACACTCATGCCGCTGGCCAGAACGTCACTGACCAGCTTGAAGAGCGTCAGATCGAGCGTGGCTTCCGGATGCAGCGCCATCGCGGCCCCAAGCGCCATGGCTCGCTCGGTCTTGAGGTCCTCAGCCAGTGAGGCTGGATAGGTGATTTCGCCGGCGTCTGGGGCCTCCTCCCCGGTCGGGCTAGCCGAGGAGCCGCGCGCGCCCTCCTCTTTGACGGTGTCTTCCGGGCGGACGAGACCAACATGGAGCGTCACCTGACCATTCGACCACGAGGCGATTACCCCGGACCGCGCCAGGTCCTCGGCGCTGTAGGCCTCCTGCAGATCGCGGGCTTCCTCTTCCAAGGCATCCACGCGGTCGTAAAGCGCGTTGTAGGCACCGTCCTCGAGCCCCTCATCCTCCATCTCGAGCTGCAATTTCTCAAGCTCGGCGGTAATCTCATCGATGCGCTTCCGGGCAGCCTCATCCGGCTCGATCGGGCCGGGATAGACGCGGCCATAGTCGGCCATGGTCGCGTAATCATAGCGCACCATCGCATCGGCCCAGGCAAAGCCCAGCTTTATGCGGGCCTCTTCGGCGGCGGCACCGAGCTTCTCGAGCAGGATGGTTTCGACCAGCGCTGCATCCTCCAGCACGGAATGCTCTTCCAGAAGGTCAGCCGCGACGGCACCGCCACGCGCCTCGTAGTCTTCGCGCACGAAAGCCCCGATATCATCGCTGACCTGCACGCCGCGGGACTTGAGGGCCTGACGGACGGTATAGGCCTGCAGATAGCCGCCGTCTTTCGTGAGCGCTTCGAAAACCTCGCGCTGCGCCTCCTGGCTCGGGTGCTCGGCGAAGGCCTTCATCGTGTCGAGCGTGATCACCTTGCCCCGGGCCGCGGCGCGGATCTCGGGGTGGATAAGGCCATAGCGCAACCGGCCTTTCACGGCCGCCACCGTGGTGCCGAAGGTCTTTGCGATGGTCTCGGGCGTCTGGCCATCGACCTCCATCATCCGCGCGAAAGCCTCGAACTCGTCAATCGCGTTCATCGGCGCTTGCGTGATGTTCTCGGCGAGCGACAGGGCCGTGGTGACGTCGCAATCCTCGGGCACGAGGCGGCAGTCGATCTTGGTCTTGGCGGTGAAGCCCTTGGCGGCCTTGTCTGCGACCAGCTCCTTCAGCGCGGCATGGCGTCGGCCACCAGCGAGGACAGAGTATTTGCCGTCGAGCTTCTGGACCAGGAGCGGCTGCAGGAGGCCCAGCACAGCGATGCTGGCTCTCAGGTGGGCGATGTTCTCGGGGTCATAAGTTTCCGGGGAGTTGCTGCGCACATTGGCAGGATGCGGGACCAGATCGCCGATGGCGACGGTGAGAGGGGCAAAGCTTGTGGTCATGGGATATCCTTCCAGGTGGGTGAGGTGTGGCCCGCGCCTTCACGCGCGTAACCAATCCCCGGCTTCAGGGATCACCACGACAAAAGGCCCGCTTTCCCTTTGAGGGGTCAGTGGGCCTTCATCGCCTGGGGTGTCAGGAGGGGAGTCCCCTGCCCTTTTACCAGTCGCGCGCCAGCATGATGGTCAGCACGCGCATGGTGGTGGCGGGATTGTCCGGGGTCTCAGCCCCGTAGCGGAAATCCGAATCCGCCTCATAGAGATCGATTTTCCAGAACACGGTCTCGCCACGGATCTCGACCGCCCCGAAATCATGCCAGCCTTCGGGATCGTTCTCAGGCTCGAATGTGGCAAACACACCGGTGGCCTTCACCGCCTCAGCCATGAAGCCGTCATCGGCCTCCATGAGCGAACGGGTCACATGCATGCGGCCCTGGATGGGCTGCTCAGGCGGGATCCCGAGGCAGGCGAGCTTGCGGAACGCGTCGTTCTGCGCGGCGATCATGGTCGGATCTGGACGGTTTGGCTGGGGTTGAACGGTACTGGTCATGGGGCTCTCCTTTGAGAAGTTGAAACGCCCTTCCCAAAGCCCGCTTTCACTTTTCCGCATGGCGGAAGAACCCCCGACAAAACCTGCCCGACCCGAATAAATCCAAAAGTCAGGTGTGCGGGATATGGGGCTATTGGGGCTTTCGGAAGCAACGACCGCTCCCAGCCCGAACGCGACATTCGATCAAGTCGCAGTGATCCCGTTGAAAAACCAAATTTCCGAGCGTCAGCGTGCCTGATAGCTCGCATTGCTCGCCCTAATAGTAACCTCGGAAAGCCCATTGTGCTTTAAGGCAAATTCCAAAACGTGTCGGGGGGTCTGATTGGTCGGGCCAAGGGTCACCTGTGATACAGCTTCTGCAGGGATGGTTATGGGGATGTACGGAGAAATCGCCTTGCCCGTCCCCCTAAGCTTCACTCCGTCAATTGAAGAGAGGTTTCCATAGGTGAAGAGCCGCCATTCCTTTTCCTCACGAAACGCGCCGTTTTTGGCCGTGAAGAGGGATCTGGCAGCTTTTTCATACTTCGCGTGCTTTTCGCCATTAGGGCCAAAGTCCAGTGCGATAGTGCCGGTGCCATTGGACTCAGTATAGAGCCGGGCGTCTTCGCCGAAGGCGTCGTGAAGTGCGCGGACAATAGCGTTGATTTCATCGAAGTCTTGGTTGCCGTAAGCGATCTTGGTCAACTGCAGCTTGCTCGCGGGATGGCCTTTAGCGACGGCCTCCAAAGCTTCCCTATAGAACGTGATAGAGAATCCGGCACCATCTGCAGCGTATCCGCGCCACTGGCTTAGAAGGTCTCGTTCCTCGGAAAAACAGACGCCCAACGCCAAGCGATCGTGGCTGGCAGTGTCCATACACAGCGCTGCGCCCCGTCGCTCTAGTCTTTTTGCCGGGGATCGTTCCCGCAGGAATAGGTCAAGCCAGTAGTCCCGCATCCAGCGCCCCTCAGCGGAGTCGTTTGACTGTGAAAGGGAGGTCAGCCAAAGCTGCTTGCTCTCCAAGAAAGACAGAAATACATGTTCGCCGCAATAATAGGTTAGCTCTTCAGTCATAAAACGTCACGCCTCGTTCAATTGACCTCAAGTGACACACACGCAAGCCAGCTTTGGACCTTCGACGGCTCGGTTCGGATTGCGAATTTCGTAGATCAGAGCACAAGTAATAGGTGCAATCCTTCACGCCAAGTGTTTGCAGTTCCGAAACGGGAGGCCGAGGTCCAACAGGCGCGGCGCAGCAATAGCTGAGCCTGTCAAAGGAAGCGAGTTCTTTAAGAACCATTAAGGCAATCCTCGACTCTGCAAAGCCCGCTCCCTGCGCACAGCCGCCATTCGTGGTCATCACCACAATCGTCACTCCGGTCTCTCACCTGCAATTTTCCGCTTCGCAGCAACAGGTCTGTTATGCGGCCTCGGCGCTGCCCCCTGCCCTGCCCGCCTCTGATCGGGCGACCAGGTAGTCGCAAGCGCGTTGCGCGTCGGCCGCATGCTTGAAGATCGCGGTTTTGTCCGAACGCAGAACGCGCAGCCAGTTGTAGAGATACGCCGCGTTCATCTCGAGCGTATGCGCTGTGAAACCAAGCTCCTGACCCAGGAAGCAGGAGGTAAGTTCGGCCACGATCTCTTCGCGGGCATAGGAGGTGTTGCCAAATCGCGAGAGGCCATAATCGCGGTTCAGTCGATGGGGGGCTTTCGTGGCATGGGCCAGTTCATGAGCCCAGACTCCGTAGAAATTGCGCGGGTCCTGGAACCGCGTGATTGATGGCATGTAAACCTTGTCCACGGGCGGCAGATAGTAGGCCTCGCCGCCCGCGAATACCGTGGTGATGTCGATGGCGTCGAAAAACGTCTGCATATGCGGGATGGGTTCTGCGGGCGGATGCTCAGGCGCTGGCTCCGGGTCGGGGAAGAAGCTGTCGGGCAGACCCTCGATCTGGCAGGCATTGAACACGCGGTAGGGTTTCTGGAAGCGGAATATGCGGGCCTCCTCGGAGCGATCATCGCCATCGCTGCGGTCGTCCTCGCCGTCGGCGTCTTTCCGGCTTTGGCCGTAATAAACAACGACAGAGGACTTTTCGCCCTTGCGGACCTTTGCGTCCAACGCATTGGCCTGCGGCAGCGTCATCCAGAAGGGAGAGCTGTGGCCCGCCATCACGGTCCGCATCGTCAGCAGGAAGTTGTTCACTCCCTGGTAGGGTTCCCCGCCCACGCGCAGGGGGCGACAGCTGCCACCTGCGGTCCATGGCTTGCGCCACGGCAGGACGCCGCGCTCGATAATGCGGATGATTTCGTTTGTGATGACCTCTGAGGCATCGAATTTGGGCGTGCGGGATCGGGCCATGGCTGGCCTCCTTTCGAGTTTTGGTGAGAGGGAATGGTGGTCAGGTTGACTGACGGGGCCTCGGATCGTTGGCGATCCTGGCACCGAGGGCTTCGACCATGTCGATGTAGGTGGTCAGCGACACGGACTTGCCGGGACCCGAAGAGTCAGGGTCGACCGATCTGTCCCGCGCCACCCGCGGCAGGTTCGCGAAGGCAATCACATCGGTGACGGGTCGGATATCGATGAACGGGGTCCCTCGTGCGACCGCAAGAGTGGCCAAGGGAAAGCGCTCGATCGGCGCGAAACTCGACACAGTGGTCCAGCCCAGATGGATGAATGTCCCACCCTCTCCGCAGATCACATGCGCGTGCGGCAAGCCTGCCGCCTGCCTGAGATAACCGAGATCACGCAGGACGGTCTCGCATTCGAGCCGCTGTGCCAGCCCCGCCTGACCGGCTCGGCGAAGTTCCTTGTGTCGCCACCACGAGGCAGCTGTTGCGCGCAACACGCGCAAGACACCTGTTTGCATGGGAATGCCCTTCATCAGGAAAGACAGACCGGAACCCGGCCCGGACCCGTCCGAGGAACCCCAAAGGCCCTCATCCGTAAGTCACAAAACCCGAAGGACACTTTCACTCTTTAGGGATCTGATGCCGGAGATTGTTAAATGCGAAGCTCATGAGAACGCAGGATCCTGCACTTTCCGGCATCAGACCCCATTGAGGAACAGGATCAGGCCCGGACACCCTCTTTCGGGCATCCTCAGGCCTGACCTCCCCCGGCCCTCCTCTTCCTCTCAAACCCCATGATTTCCGCAGGTGGCTTGATTTTGTTCCTGTTATGTTCTATTTTAAGGACCACGCTAAGAAGGGAGATCCCCGATGGAAAGCACCACTTACGCCCTGCCCGCGACGCCCAAGCAGATCGCCTATGCGCGCGCGCTGGCCTTGCGCAACCAGACGCTTTTGCCGTGGGAGGTTCAGCAAGATCGGCGGTCCCTGAGCGCCTGGATCGACGCACAAGCCAAGTTGAACCCGGGCGCGCAGGACAGCCGCCCGACATCGAAGCAGGTCGCCTTCGCCGAGCGTCTCGCCCGGATCAAACGCCGCGCCGTCCCGGATGAGTGTTTCCGCGACAAGGGGCTGATGTCAAAATGGATCGATGGGAACAAATGAAGCTGGGTAGCCCCTGCGGTGATTGAGACTACTTCAGCCGATCAACAATCGATGCCCCGCCCGACCTGGCAAGCGCGATCAGGCTGGACTGGATTTTGGATGTGAAGACGGAACTGAACGTACCGATGGGCGTGCGGTCCTCCCAGACATAGGACCGCTCCAGAATATCGGTGTTGATCTCGTCCAGCATGACCCATTTGCGGACATGGGTCTCCAACCCCACACGCTGCGACTCGATCTGTGGCACCTCGATGCACTTGCGCGAGGGCAAGGGCGGTTGCGTCGTGATCGGCAGGATGAACACCACGGTCTCGCTATCGGACTTGGCGACAGTGACGGCGATACAGACAGGCCGTGTCTTGCGGCCCTCGGTCTCGCCCGCCATCTGCTCGCGTTTCCACAGGAACGGATAGCGGAAAACCTCTCCAGCACTCGGCTTAGTCATCAGCCTGCGTCAAGTCACGCTCGAGCCCTTCTATCATCAGCGCCTTGAGATCCTCGGGCATCTCGTCAACCATATGAGCCTGTTGCGTGGCCCCCCGGGTGAGGTGCTGGTACTGGTCCATGCTCATCAGCACGAATTTCGGCTTGCGATGTTTGGTGATCGCAATCGGCGACCGAATGGCCGCGTCGAACAGGTCACTTGTGTGCCGCGTCAGGTCGGCCGCCTTGAACTCGGGAAGCTCATTCATGATCAGGGTCTCCATTTGTCCAGAATATACATACATTCTGGATATTCTGCAAGAGATGGGTTGAGCCCTTCCATGTGTCATCCGAACCGCCGCACGGTCTCAGTGTAGGTGTACTCATAGGCGGTGTTGCCGTCTTCAATGGACTCGTCCGAGGTCAGGTGGTCGTAGCCGCGATAGGCTACCAGCGCGCCGTAGCGGTCGAACGTGACGAACGCCCCTTCCCGTCCGATTTCCTTTGCGTCGAAGAACAACGGCCGGGTCTCGATCTCTTCCACCTCTGTTTCCGACACGCCAAGCCGCGTGTCGATCTCGTCGGGGATTTCATCCTGACTCGAGTATTCTTCCTCGAGCAGCTTAGCATTGGCCGTAGCTTCGTCATCCGGCATAGGTGCCGGATCGCCGGACAAGGACCGCAGGCCGTGGCTGTAGCCGTAGGGCAGGTCGAGTGCGACCTCGATCCACTTCCAGACCTCAACCGCAACCGTCTCAGCCTGGGCCTTGAGTTTTTCTGTCACCAGCCGATCGAGCAAGGCAAGGTCCTCGAGCGAACTGTCGCCATCGCCCTGGAAGAGGTCATGCAGCATCGGTCTGACCCTTGTCAGGCAGGGACACAAACGCGCAGGACTGGTCGAACGGGTGCAGCGCGTCGCTCTGCATGTTTCCGCAAGGGAATCGTCCTCGGTCAGAATCTCGAACTTGCCGGTTTTAGTACCATCGTCAGCCAACACGGGCCGCACGCTCAGGCTCTGCATGGGGCCGCGGCGAGCGATGTCCTCGACGGACACGCCGGCCTTGATGCGCCGCACGTTGGACTGCCTCAACATCATTTTTTCGAAAGGGATATCCCGGGACGGGGACAGGGTGATTTTCTGGACAGTTTTGGTCATCAGATATTCTCCACGGCAAGCGTCGGAAGCCACTTTTCCGATCTCACTTCCGGTCACCCTCAAACCAACACTCCTTTCCCTCTCATGGTGGTTCTTGACCGCGGTCAAGAAGTTCATGTGGGAGCAAGTTGTGTGCGTAGAACCCTTTCAAAATAAGCGTCAGGGTGTTTGATCGTGTCTGCTCTTGCTATCAGGTAGTCGAAAACGAGGAGCAGTTTTCCTGCACCAGCTTTCTGGATCCCATGCCGCAGTTCGTCTTGGCTTATTCTAAGCAATCGACCGAGGTCGTATAGAATGCGGGTGAGGGCTTCTCCTGTGCGCGGCGGTTCTGGGAAAAATCTCGCAACGTGGGTGAAGTCTTCCCATGCCATGCGTGCTGGGTCTCGGTTCATCGTGGGTTTGGTTTGTGCGGTTTGTTCACCGTGATTGACCGTAGTGGGAACAATCTTTTTAATATCTTTTTTTATAGACTCTATGTGCCGGACATTCTGACCGTTTGTGGCGGGCAGATCGTTGGAATCTGGTGTATCAGGTCGGTGTTCGATAGTTTGTAAATTATCTGCGGTACCAGCGTTTGCCGCGGCATGGTGTTCACCGTAGCTTGCGTCGGTATCGGCTCCGAGGGCCCTAAGTTCTGAGATAACGCTCAGGACTGCATCAACGGTTAATGTTGCTCGACGCAGGACATTTCTGATCATGTTGAGGGTAGAGAGCTTTGCTTCATCGAAGCGTGTCTGTTGGAGTAGCGAAGCACGTAGGGCCAACGCCTCAGCCTTCAGTGAGCGCAAGCGCTCGCGTTCTTCGGTGAGCTGCAAGGCTTGTGTCGCGAGCGAGCCGTACCTCTGGATCAAGGGCTTCAGGTCGATACCGAAGGCATCTCTGATAACGCCTCCATACCGCAGCGGAAAGCGTTTGCCATTTGCTGAATTCTTGCGCTCGATCAGTTCAGCAGCTGAGAGGCGTCCCAGGCTGCGTCGAATTGTTCTCTCATCGAGTCCATTGGCGCGCTCTGATAGAGAAGCGTTCGATGGGAACACGACAGTGAGCGTAAGTCGCTGGCTGTCCTGAATCTCACGTTCTTTGCGGGGTAGGAAGCTAATGAGCGCCGTCAGAACGGCGAGGTCATTGGTTGTAAGGCCGAGCTCCTTCCTCAGTACGCGAACTGGGCCCAGAAGCTCATAGGGGTTAGGGCAGGGTAGAGACGTCCGTTCCGCCAGGGCGGTTGTTGTTTCATTTGCATGTCTCATGGTGTTTCGGAAGAAAAAGCTTCCCCGTTCACCGCGAGCGGTGTTGAAATCGATTCGTTTTGGGGGTATCAATCAGGTGTCGAGACTGATTGAGGCCCTTCGGAAGCATCGCTTTCGGGGGGTCTTTCTTTTTCTAGCCGGTCCTCCTTTCGTTTTCTGCTCGTTGCTTTTGATGTCTTGACCGCGGTCAAGACACGGGGGTCGTCACTCTGGCCCGTCTTGACCGCGGTCAAGAAGCTCCGTGACCAGCTTCCGGACTGCCTCCTCAACACGAGGGACAAGATCAGCGTCCACATCGATGGTGATACGGTTGCCCTTTCGGCCGATCTTCACGCGCTCACTGGGGTGCGTCTTCTGCGTCGATGGTTTGGTGGCTGTCAGCAAGGTGACCGCCGCTTCGAGACGGTCGGGGGCCGGTATGTTGCGAGGGATTGTGCCGGCAACTTCTCGGGCTCTCGCGACGTCTTTCTCGCACAGCCTGAAAAGCTTTTCCCAAACCCGTCGACCAACGCCGTGTGCAGGTCCGATAGCCTGGATCAGTTCCATCGGGATGCCCGTAGCGATACGGTTCATCCGCGAGACGAGCGATTCATCGATCTGAAGTGCCCGATACGCGATCGTTTGAGCGTTCTTGCGCGTTTCGTCGGTTTTCCCAAGTTCTCGAATGATCCCGGCGACAAACAGAGCCCTTTCGATGAATGATGGATCTTGGCGCGCATTATTCTCTACGCCTTGGGCAATGAGAGCTTCCTCGTCGGTCATCTCCATGACCGTGGCGCGCACTTTCTGACCAAGTTGGCGACAAGCGAGAAGCCGACGGCGTCCATAGACGATCTCAAGCGCACCGTCTTCGGTTCGGCGAACCAGTACTGGAACCTTTTGACCGTGCTCGCGGATCGACGAGACAAGCTCATCCAGACCATCGCTTGGATCGATGCGGTCCATGACCGCGGACATCCGTATGGCGGTCGGGTCGATCAGCCGCGTGGCGTGTTTATCCTCTTCGAGCACAGATGCTTGAGCGCGAGCTACAGTCGGGCTCGTCCGTTTCATATCCAGATCGTCGTCTGAAGGCGGCGTTTTGCCCATCGCGTTCTTGAGTGAGTCCCCGAAGACCTTACGCGCCATGGCTACGCCCCCATGCTTTCAGGACTTCGCGTTCGACTTCGTCGGTCACGCGCGAGACGGACTCGATCGCGCGCTCGTAAGTTCTGCGGTTCACGTCGCGAGGTTCGACCTCGAAGATGCTCTGCTGGGTGTTCGCAGCATCACCCACGGCTGTTGATTTCAGGAACTCGGCAGAAAGCACGGCATCCCCGAGGACTGTCCGAAGCAGAGACGAAATCTGCACCTGCGGACCATCCGTATTTTCGTAGCGTGTGATCAGAACTCGCACGAAGTTCAGTCCATGTTCCGGGGCGTGTGCCTCGACGACGCCCATTAGGTTGCTCGCCATGCCCAGAAAGCTCGCCAGCGACATGACATCGAGCATCGACGCGTTGAGTGGGATCAGGACCCCGGTCGATGCAAAGAGGGCAGAGATCACCGAGAAGTTCAGCTGCGGTGGAGTGTCAAATATCACCACATCATATCGGTTGAGGACGGGCTCAAGCGCTTCCCGGATGCGGCTATGGAACGTGGTGGCGCCGTGTCTGAAGCTCAGGGCGACCTCAAACTCGTACTCCATGATGTCCATGGATGCCGGGATCAGATCCACGGTCGGAAAGTTCGTTTTGCGAATGATCTCTGTTGCGGGTAATGGATCGTCGGATCGGATAAGATCGTATGAAGTCGGCATATCCGGATCGAGCTCGGGAGTAACCCCGAACAGGTTTGTCAGACTTGCCTGGCTGTCGAGGTCGATCAGCAAGACACGGTAGCCGCGCAGACCCAGTAGTTGTCCTACATGGGCAACAGATGACGTCTTTGCCGAACCACCCTTCAGGTTGAAGATCGTCAAGACCTGACAAGCCTCTCCCGGTCTTCTGTGCGGGTGTTCTTCTGGCTTGATCCTTCCAGTCTCGAGAAGTACGCGTTGTGCCTCGACCATCTCCTCTGCAGAGAAGCTACGGCGGTTGCCGCCCTCCAGAACACCTTCGGGGAAGCCTTCGAGGTTTGACACATGATGGCGGAAGGTATTCTGATTAATGCGAAGAAGTTCAGCCGCTTCCCTCATGGCGAAGCGGCGGAGGCCCTTCTGAGCGTCCGGTGGGAAGGTTTCCTGCGCATGTTCACGCAACCGACTACCAAGCCGCTTGGACATGACTTCAAATCTCTGGGAGGCCCGTATCCCGTTCATCACTGCCCTCAAGTCTTTATTGTTTTGCAAAGCTTAACAGATATTGTGGATAAATCCAGACCAAACCGTTGAGCGGCTTGAGGGCGTTGAAGGCACCCATTTCTGTCGACGGTAAACTGTTAAAAATCAGCGTCTTGGGCGACTGCGCTCTCACTTTACTTCAACACCTCGTTGCCAGTTGCGAAGTGACCACAAGATGTATTGTGAGTGCGTAGAGAATTCAGTCGGCAGAATCGGATGGACGATTCTCCGGGATCTCAGTCGAGCAACCCCAGCCTCTCGGCCCGCTCCAGCAGCATCTTCACCGACGAAGGCTGCCAGCTTGTCCGCCCGCGGGGCGTGCGCTCACGCATCGCTTCCAGCCGGGTGCAGATCGCTTGGAGCGTAATGCCGGGATCCGCGCCCTTGATGGCGGCGACGATGGCGGGCAGGCGGTCATCGGTTTCGCGGCGGCCGGCGCGGGCTAAAACTGTTTCGGGCAGGAAGCCGTCGCGGACATAGGCCTTCACGGCGCGCAAGAGACGGCTTTGGGTCCAGCGACGCGCCTCGGGCAGGGGGCCGTTGATGATGCGCACCACGTCTTCCCAGGCCAAGTCGGGGCGCAACCGACGCACATGGGGCACCCAGTCCTGTGCCGTCTCGTTCAGACGCTCAATGTAGCCGTCCTGTCGCGCCAACCGCACCTTGCGAAGAGCGGCAGGGTCTTTGGCCCGCAGTCCGGGGTTTCCGCCCACGCGGCCCTTTGTGCGTGCGCTGGCCAAGCCAGCCTTCGTCCGTTCCCGGATTAGTGCGCGCTCGAACTCGGCCGCAGCGCCCAAGACCTGCAGCGTGAACTTGCCTTGCGGGGATCCGGTGTCGATCGGGTCCTGAATGGAACGAAAGAACGCACCCTTGGCCTCCAGCCGCTCGATCACCTCCAGCAAATGCGACAGGGATCGCGCGAGGCGGTCAATCCGCACGACGACCAGCGTGTCGCCTTTGCCGATGCGTTCCAACACTCGCCCAAGCACCGGCCGCGCGCGATTGCCGCCTGAGGCGTGCTCTTCATAGATTTCGGCGCAACCCGCAGATTTCAGGGCCTGCGACTGGGGCAGGGGGGTCTGATCCTCGGTAGATACGCGGGCATAACCGATCAGGGGCATCAAAACAATATTCTTGCAGTTTCATATAGCGTCATTAAACGACCGTTTGTAAACAAATGCAAGGGCGCGCGCTCTGGCGCTGCTTACCGGAATGCCCTTGGTTTCTATACACTCAGCGCAATCAGAGAGCCCTCGCCGACTATCGCCCGCGCGTGCTATATAAGCAGCATGGGCGCACTCTGACAAAACCCTTGGGTAGAATGCAAAACTCTAGTATTTTGCACATATGACACCTCAAGCGCCTGCCTTTCATGATGAATCTGATGCTCTCTTTCTCGACGCTGAGGAGGTGGGACAGTCGTCCGAGGACGATCTTTGGTTGTCGCGTTTAGCTCCCGATTTCAATTGAAGCAGTAAGCTGAAACTGAAGCGCTGGAATTTCACCTTAGCGCTTCACCAATGGGTCAAGAATCCTGAGCTTCACAGCCCTGCGGCTTTGGTCAGGTTCACCCGGAACCTGTCGCGCCTGCGCTGATAGCGCCGGGTCATCTCGGCCGACGCATGTCCGAGTTGCTTTTGAACATAGCGCTCATCAACCTCTGCCGACGAGGCGAGCCCGGCACGCAAGGAATGCCCCGAGAACATTGCCAACCGTTTGGCTTCCGGCAAATCGGATCTGATGCCACTCTTCATAACGGTTGCCTTGATCAGTCGCGCTATGTGCTTGTCGGAAAGGCGGGACTCGAGGGCACGCTTGCCGTCCCGCGAGGTGCGCACGAAGACCGGCCCAAAGTCGATCTTCGCAAAGTGTAGCCATTGCTCAAGCGCGTGGACGGGACAGGTCTGGCCGCTTGAGCCACGCCCGACCTCAACCTCGCGCCATCCGGTCTTGGCATTGAGGGTGAGCAGGGCGCCGCCGTCGAAGACTTCGACCCAGCCGCCGGAGTCCGGTGTATCGTCCTTATGCACATCGAGGCAGACCACCTCCGACCGGCGCAGGCCACCTGCATAGCCCAAAAGCAAGATCGCCCGGTCTCGGAGCCCGCGGAGATCGTAGGAAAGGGTGGCCACCATGGCCTGGATGTCCTCAGGCAGGATCGCTTCCTTCTGGACCGGCGGGCGCGCATGCTTGCGTTTGATCCCGGCCAGAACGGTGGCGATATGCCGGTCCTTGCGATCAAGAGTGAACCCGCGCTGTCTGTAGTTCCAGGCAAGCCCCGAGAGACGGCGCTCGATCGTGGAGACCGAAAGGGTAGGGGCCTTCCCGGTTGGTGCAGCCAGATCAGCCACATAAAGTCCAATCATCTCGGGCGCGGGGGGCAGAGGTTCCGTGCCTTTCAACCGGCACCAGCGGCTGAAGTGTTTCCAGTCGGCCGCATAGGCCTTGTTCGTGTTCCCGGCTGTCGAGGCCTCGGCGTAGCCACGGGCGGTATCGATCAGCCGGTCGAGTGCGCCGGAGCCGGCCACATTGGCGGGCAGGGCGATTGAGGCTCGGTCCCGAGAGGTTCTCTTGTCGTGTTCGTCACCGTTCAACGAGTCATAGGACGCTGAGCTCGAAATCTCTGCGCCAGACGCGTCGGAATCCTCGATTTTGGTGCTGTTATTCGTAGGACTGCTCATGTTTTCGAGCATATCATTTTTACGCCCGATAATGCAAGATTATCGGACATCATGGCAAAAGATAGAGCGAGGCGTTTTCTGTGCTATTTTCTGGAGCAAAGCGCCGCGATGGTTTAGGCTTCAGTCATGACATTTGCCCGACCGGAACACTCCATCGACACAGACACTCTACCCCGGATGCCCGCATGGGTCACCTCGGCACGTCCTGAAGCCTTTGAAGATGTGGCGTTTTTATCGGGCGCGGCGCTGAACCACCTGCATCTTGTGTTGGGACGCGAAGAGGTCCCCAAAGCCTTGTTGCGGGATCGGCTGGCGCTGCGAGCGGCCGAGGCATGTGCCGGGTTTTCTGGTCGGCCGGAAAGAGCCCCAGAGCTGCGCGACGCGATTCATCTTCTGCGCCCTGGCGATCTACCTGATCCCGCGGGGGAAACTTACCTTGCCTGGCGTCGCGCGGTGGAGCGGCCGGTGTCGATCAAGGCTCTGGGCCGAGCCTTGCCGATCTTGGAGTTGGGCCAGATTGCTACATGGCTCGATACGGGGAAGGGAGCGCCGGTGACCCGTGCCGCGATGGCGCTGGATGCTGTCCTGACGGAGGCACCCCGTGCCGAAGTCCCGGCGTTGATCCTCGCGGACGCCGCCCTCGCCCAGGCGCTTGGTTGGGATCATGTCGTGCCGCTGCTGGCCGCGGGTTTGAAACGCACAGACCTGCGCAAGCGGGGTGACGATTTGCGCCTAGCCTGTCATCGCGCAGTGACCGCATCCGCGGTCGAGGCCGCGCGTCTGGCTGTCGATCTCGCGCGTCGGGCTTCGCTTTTGAAAGGAGTTGCACCAAAGCTTCGGGCCAAGGGGGCAGGGGCGGCGGTGAAAATATTCCTGACGCAGGACGCCGTGGCGCCCAGTGCCCTGCCTTTGCCGGACCGCGCGGCGCGGCGGCTCTGTGACCGGCTTGTCGATCTCGGCGCGGTCCGTGAGCTAACCGGGCGCGACACATTCCGGCTCTACGGGGTGTAGCCATGAGCATGGACAGCGAAAGTGGGAACCGGTTTCGCGGTTCGGACATGCGACCGGAAAGGAAGTCGAAGGATCGACCAGAAGCTGAGCTTGATCGCGAGTTGCTCGACCTGCCACCGGAGTTGCGCTGGCGGGAATGGATGCGCCGGATCGAGGCGGTGCTGTTTGCCTCTGCCTCGCCTGTACCGCGCGAGGATCTGGCGCGCATAGTGGGGCAGGGGACTTCGGTTGATCTGCTGTTGGAAGACCTTGCCGCTGATCTGGAAGGGCGGGCGTTCGAGATTGCCATGGTCGCAGGGGGGTGGATGTTCCGGACGCGGCCTGTTTACGCGCCTGCGATCCGCGCCGCAGCGGATGTCGGAGACCAGTTGCTGGACCTGAACGAGTTCGACGTCGCGATTTTGGCGGCCATCGCCTACCACCAGCCGATCACCCGCGATGGGCTCAAAGACATCTTTGGCAAAGAGATCAGCCGGGACCTGATCGGAAGGCTGCATGCACACGGTCTGATTGGAACTGGGCCGCGCGCGCCGCGTCGTGGTGCCCCCTATACCTTCGTGACCACAGACGCGTTCCTCTCAGCTTTCGGGATGGAGAGCTTGCGCGACCTGCCAGACGCTGAACAGCTGAATGACGCTGGGCTGGCCGCGCGCCCTTGAAACCTGCTTCAGACCATCAGGGCACCTGCCGCTGCTGATGGAGCCGCGCGGCCGCCTGAACGAGATCCGCCAAATGCGGGCCAGCGGTGGTAGAGCAAGGCCCAGCTTTGGGCCGAGGCAGGACGGCATCGCTGAAGGATGTGACCAGTCCGCTCCAAGCTGGCGCAGCCTGAGCGACGCGTTTCCAATAAGAGATCGCGGGACTTCTTCGCATTCCGAAAGGCGTCGACCGCCCTTCCGTCAATTGCCGAAGCAGATGATAGCGATCTCGATGAGGGAGGCGCGCGATGGACATGCGCTGTTTCCCAAATTGAAAGCAGGCTGATCCAAGAAGGTCCGGGAGTGATCGCCCCTCTGCCATTCGATGCCCTGCTGCATGCAAACGAAGCAGATCGTCGATCAGGCGCTCCAGACGCCGAACTCCGTTGGCGGCGGGACGGGTGCGTTTGCAGAGGGCCGCGCCGCACCAGGCGCAGATCTGATGCGGCACAAGACGCTTCTGGCTGAACGGAGCCAATCCTTGTCCGCAAGACGGGCACCTGTCTCGAAGCCGACAACCGTGACGAAAGCAAGAAACGCGTGTCGCCAGGCTCCAGCCTCGGCGAAAATAGGGCGTTTCGTCTTCCGCCAGACAGGCCGGGCAGAATTGCAGCCAGGTCGCCTGCGTCTTTGGTGCGCAACTCTGCTGAGGCGATGCCCGCAGGGGCAAACGCAACCGGGCCAAGGGGTCAGGAGCAATGGTCAGAGCCGCGATGTCTTCCAAGGGTATGTGGGTATGTTCTCCCAGAAACTGCAGAATGCGATCTGGCATCGCTCGATCAAGACGTGCCGACCAGTTCTGACCTGGCGCTCCGAGAAGCGCACCAAAATAGTGCGGAGGTATGCCGTTTGCGTAAGCGAGGCGGTGCAGCCAGCTCGACAGAAGTTCACCTGGTGCGGGCATAATGCTCATGGGCCAACGGTTTCCCGCCGCGCCTTCATACCGCTCTGCAGGCGTCACGGAGATCCCGGTCGGCCCAAACCTCATGTCATCTCGTGACGCAAAGCGGAATTGCGACGCCTCGAGAGAGGCACATAGCCAAGGTCCGACAGGGTTGCGCCCGTGATCCGGTCCTCACCGCGCGAGATTGCCGCAACTGCCGCCCTGGTGACTATCTCGATAACCTCGCCGATCAGCCCCTCTGACAGATCGTGGATGATCTTTGCCAAGGGTTCGCGCGACAGATCGGAAGCTTCGGCGAGCGGCAGACTGGCTTCCAGGCTGTCGAGTAGCGTCGCGAACTCCTCGTCATACGCCCATCGCGGAATGGGGATCGTATCGAAACGTGAGCCCATTTCGTCCGTATCATGAACCGCATCGTAGATCGCGATTTCGCCGACAAGGACGGGTGAGATGTCATGCACTCGTGCGATCCGCCGCAAGAACGAGAAGATGGCCTTCACATCCTGGCGCCGCCCGCGCAACGCGCTGTGGAACTCGTCGAAGATCAAAAGGCGCGGCTTCAGGCGCTCCAGAAGATGATCGACCTGATCGCCGGCGCGGGCCAGGCTGCGCCAGCCCGCGGCTTGTGGCGCGCGCAATCCGGACAGGATGCTGGCATAGAAATGCGACAGCCCTGCACCTTCCCGGGTCTGAATCACCCACACCTTTTGTTGGTCGGCAGCACGCAGATGTTCGACGGCGAAGCGTTCGGCGATCATGGTCTTGCCGTTATGGTAGGGACCGGCAAGCAGCAAACCGCGTGGGCGCAGGGATGGCGGTCGCTCAAGCAGCAGTCGCATCGCGTCATGCGCCGCGCCGGCCGCCGGATGGCTGATCCAGCGCGGCGCGCGCACATGGGCGATCCGCACTGCGTCATCGGCCTGCAAGAGTGGGACGGTGGCGGACATGAGGTGGTCCG
Organism: Marinovum sp. PR37; assembly: GCF_028807375.1. Taxonomy (NCBI): domain Bacteria; kingdom Pseudomonadati; phylum Pseudomonadota; class Alphaproteobacteria; order Rhodobacterales; family Roseobacteraceae; genus Marinovum; species Marinovum sp. PR37. Next base: position 29,315 of record NZ_JARAML010000023.1, read on the forward strand.
GCACCTTACCAATCCTCGATTGGGAAGACCCGCCGCGGACGATCCGGGTCGAGCTTTGCCTGGGCCGAGGCGGAAGGCGTAGCGAAGTCGGCATAAGGCTTCTTTGCCTCGGTGGCATGCCGGGCGCGGGTCATCTCCTTCAAACGGCTTTTGGGGGTTTTGGCGGCGGCAACAGTTGCGGCGATTTCGCGTCGGATGGCTGATGCCTCCTGCACAGGGCGCCGCTGGATTTCACGCCGCTGCTGTCGATCCGCCTGGTGCTGCCAAAGCGTGATCGGCTCGGCCAGTCCGTCCCGTCGCCTGACCGGCCGCCAGGCCTGCGTATCCGGATCCTTGACGTAGACATGGCTGATGTCGCGAGGATCATAGCACAGATCGAGCGGCTCCAGCCGGTCACGACGCGCAACCAGCGGGCCAAGCCAGGGCTCGAAATAGTCGATGGCGAAGAGACTGAAGCCCTGAGGTGAAATTTTCCGCGTCTTGCGCGGCAGGAAATTCAGCAGCACATCGACAGGCGCATCGATAGGCCGGTCCTTCGGCTGGAACCGATCTTCCCACTCTTTCGCCGGAACGGTCAGCCTGCGCGCATTCTGGCTCAGGTTGTGGTCGATGATCGCGAGCGCGATGCAGCGTTCAAGATCCGCGAAGCTGAGCCGTGCCCGCGCTTCCGAGGCATAGTCGCCCCGATCCGCGATGGAACGCCCCGTCTTGCCGGGCAAGGCGCGTAGCGCGGTGTTCACTTTCCCAAGCAGGCGTTCCACGACTCCGCCCCGATGCACGGTGCCCTTGTTCCGCATGCGTATGGCGATGCCATAGTCCGCGCATCCTCTGCTGAAGGTGCTGCTCTGGAACTCCTTGGCGGAATCGACGACGATTTGCTTCGGGCGACCGTGCATCGGCCAAGCATGATCGATACCGCGTTCTGCCAGCCAGTCAATCTTGCAGCACATCGCGTGCGCCAGACAAAGCGCGACAGACAGTCGTGACGGCCGCTCGAGGGTCAGGCAGAAGCCGATGATCGCGCTCGTGGCCACATCTGCAGCGATGGTCAGATAGGGACGACCAACGAAGACACCGTGGTCATCAATCACCTCAACAAATTGGATGTCTGCCGGCGTGTGATCGATCTGGACAACGTCGAGCGCGTGGTTAGCCCGGATGTAGCCCGGTCGCGGCTTCAGCCGGTGCAGGTGTTTACCATCCGACAGGCGGCGGCGGGCAATTTCTTCCGGGGCGAACAGAATGGGGATCCGCCGGGCGACAGTGACATAGGCGGGTGGAGTGTGCCCTTCCTCTGCGCAGCGGGTGCGGATCTCTTCAACGATCGGTGCAAGGTCCGGCTGCTCCGGGCGCAACCACATCTCCCGCAGGGTCACCGCGATGATGTTCTCGACTGCGGGGTTGATCCTTGGTTGTCTTGTTCCACTCCTTCGCGGCAGAAGGGACGATACCCTGCGCTCTTCCCGATACCGCGCCAGATAGTTGTAGACTTGGCGTGTCGAGAGCCGCAGCTCGGATGCCGCGCGCATCACGGCCTCACGCACCGGCGCCGCTCCGTCAAGAATCCGGTCCAACTCGCGCGCGGTACGCGTCGCCTTGGCCCACGCTTCATCCGAGGCATGCGCTCCGCCGGACGTCATCGATATGAAACTTTCGGGACCAGCTGCGCCGCGCGCTAACAGGGTGGCCACTTGCTGAAATACAGAACCAAAATTGAAGCCTTTAGCTGAAAAATGATGTGCGATATCGCCGTATCTTCCAGAAATCACGTAATAATCATGTGCTGAAAATAGTGAAGAAAATGCGACACCCCGATGTGGATCGCCACATCGGGGATGGAGATAGACGGATGCATATTGAAACCACGTATATTGATATTTGACATATCAAAGATAACGGTTTAGATAGGGGTCATCCCATTCACAGGATACCTCATGATCACTGGCCCCCAAATGCGCGCTGCTCGTGCTTTGCTCGGTATCGACCAGAAGACCCTGGCCGAACTGGCAGGGCTTTCCGTGCCGACGATTCAGCGCATGGAGGCAAGCACCGGCAATGTGCGCGGCGTGGTCGACAGCCTGACCAAGGTCATTGCAGCGCTTGAGCTTGCCGGGGCAGAACTCATTGGAGAAGGCTCCGTCAGCACGACGGGCGGACGCGGTGTGCGCCTCAAGGTGCCTCCACCCAGACATTGAAAAACTCAACACGCGACGGCGACCGCCGACAAAAAGCCGACGATCCCGCTGCTACCCTCAAAGGTGCGGCCGAAGATGAAAGACCAGACCACCAGACAGAGAACGGCACCCAGCTTCGTCGAACTCTTTACTCCGAAACTCGTCACCGTCCTGCGTGAGGGCTATGGACTGCCCCAGTTGCGGGCGGATGCCATTGCCGGTCTGACCGTTGCCATCGTCGCACTGCCCCTCTCGATGGCGATCGCTATTGCCTCGGGGGCGACCCCGGCACAGGGGCTCTACACCGCGATCGTTGGCGGCTTCCTTGTCTCGCTTCTTGGCGGTTCGCGCTTCCAGATCGGTGGCCCAGCTGGTGCCTTCATCGTGCTGGTGGCCAGTACCGTCGCACTGCACGGAATGGACGGGCTGATCCTCGCAACCTTCCTGTCGGGCTTGATGCTGACTGCAGTCGGGTTCCTGCGGCTTGGCACCTTCATCAAGTTTATTCCCTTCCCAGTCACTGTCGGGTTCACGGCTGGGATCGCGGTGATCATCTTCGCCAGCCAGATCAAGGAGCTCTTCGGCCTGACGCTCGATCATGAGCCCGGTGAGCTACTTGAAAAACTGCCCGTACTTTGGGCGGCCCGGGACAGTATCACGCCCGCGGCTGTTCTGCTGTCTGTCGCGACGGTCGGCATCATTCTCGGCCTGCGCCGGTGGCGTCCCCATTGGCCTGGCATGCTGATCGCGGTCGCGGTAGCGGCGGCAGTCGTCGCGCTTCTTGGGCTGCCGGTTCAGACCATCGGCACCAAGTTCGGTGGGATCCCGTCCTCACTTCCTGCCCCGAGCCTGCCGGAACTCTCGATGGAGAAGATCTTGGCGGTGCTTCCGGAGGCGATCTCCTTCACCCTGCTCGGCGCCATCGAGTCGCTTCTGTCGGCCGTCGTGGCCGACGGCATGACCGGGCGGCGGCACCGTTCGAACTGCGAGCTTGTCGCGCAGGGGGCGGCGAATATCGGGGCGTCCCTCTTTGGCGGCTTCTGCGTTACGGGCACGATCGCGCGGACGGCAACCAACGTGCGGGCGGGCGCGCATGGGCCGGTTGCCGGGATGCTGCATGCCCTGTTCATCCTGCTCTTCATGCTCGTCGCCGCCCCCCTCGCGGCTTATATTCCGCTCGCCGCACTGGCGGGTGTTCTGGCCGTCGTGGCCTGGAACATGATCGAGAAACCCGCCATCGCGATCTTGCTGCGCTCGGGCTGGGGCGAGGCGACAGTTCTTGGCGCGACCTTCTTCCTGACCATCTTCCGCGATCTGACCGAAGCCATCATCGTCGGCTTCGCACTCGGGTCAGTCCTGTTCATCCAGCGTATGAGCCAGACAACCGGGGTCGCTGAAAACACTGCCTTCGTCGGCCGTGATGAAGCGGACTCCACGCACCCGCGTGCGACCTACGACGAGGAGCAAGCGGCAAACCCCGAGGTTGTGGTCTATCGTATCACCGGCGCGCTCTTCTTCGGCGCGACGGCCTCGATCGGATCGGTGCTTGACCGCATTCAGGACAGCCATAAGGCGCTGGTCGTCGACTTCTCGGCAGTGCCGTTCCTCGACTCCACCGGGGCCAACATGATTGAGGGCCTTGCGCACAAGGCACACAAGCGTGGCGTGGCCCTTTGGCTGACAGGGGCAAGCCGCGACATCCAGCGCGTGTTCGTAACACACGGCCTGAAACGGCCACTCGTCCACTATGCCGCTTCCGTCGAGGACGCGCTCAAGAGCCTTGAGGACGGTGTCGACGCCCACGAGGAGGCCGCGTGATGCAGAGAGTCGCGTCGGAGCGCCGGCGGCGCCGAGAGTCCTTTGATCCACAGGAGCGACGCCGCTATGTTCTTTCCGCGCTTGAGCGTCCACGCACACAGGCAGAGCTTCGTGACGCCCTTGGCATGAGCAACAGCGGAATCTTGCACCTTCTGCGGCGCCTAGAGCGAGACGGGCTGGTCTGCCCAGCCGAACGTGTGGCCTGGACGCGTGTCTGGGAAAAGACGCGAAACGGTGACTGACGTCATGAGCGCAGACACCTCAGACGCCCCGCCGAATGGGAATGCGTCATCCTCCACCTGGACCGCTCTGCTTGAGTGCGCCGAGGCGGCAGAGAATGGAGAGCTCGATCTCGACGGAAGCGCTCCACAGGTTGTGGCGCTGGCTGAGCACCTTGTCGATGTTGGCCTCTTGCGCGTCCCGCGCGCGGATCATTATGCTCTGACGCCGACCGGAAGGGAGCGTCTCGGGCAGTCCAGGACGGGCGCTGCTTCGATCAAGCCTCGGCGGCGCGCGCCACTCCTTTTTCCTGTGGCCCTTGCAGCAATCGCGGTGGCCGTCCTCTGGTTTTGGCTGCGTTCTTAGGCTTGGTCAGTCGCGCGCACACGAAAAACCTTCTGTCGTATTTAGGCGCCAACTACTTCGAATATAGGGCTCCGCTCGGTCAGTTTTCCGAAGCGGATTGTGGGACTTATCGGGAAACGCGCAAAGGTTCGGAGGACCCTGCTGACAAATCAGGTCGATCCGGGGCTGATGTGTGGTTCTTAATTCCAAAATTCCCACCATCATCATCGCGCGATTTCGCCTGCCATCACGGCCTGTCCATGTGCCACGAGCGTCGCGGTGAACCTCGGGCATCCAAACTGCCGGATAATCGGTATCCTGTGCGGCCGCGAAGCAGACCCTCTCCCTGCATGGACCTGTGACGCGATCGAAGCCGACCTAGCGCCACTCGTGCGCTTCGCACGCAGGTTGAACTGGGACTTCGATGCGGTCAAATACGCCATCGAGATGCCATGGAGCAATGGCCAAGCAGAAGGTCAGATCAATCGCCTGAAGACCCTCAAACGCGCCATGTACGGCCGGGCCGGTCCAGAATGGTTGTGGGTGAGAATGCTACCGTCCCGCCACACAAATTGAGGATGACCCGATTTAAGGGCAACGCGCCACCGATCCAGCTCACACGAGACCCTTGTTGCTCAAGCCCAAGCCGTCGGACGTCATCGATATGCAAAATTCCAGATCTGATGCGCCATACGCCTCCTGTGCTGCCACTTGCTGAAATACGGAACCAAAATTGAAGCCTTAAGCTGAAAAACGATGTGCGTTATCCCGGTATCATCAAGGAATAAAGTTATAATCACGGTAAGCGGTGTCTGAACCACACGTTGCCGGCCCCGGCGTTGGCTGCGAGGTGATACCCATCTCATGATGGGAGTGCGTTTCGCAATGGAGGCTCAGACTGCGTTTCTCAGATCGCTCGGTGTGGAGATTTTTGAGAGCGGACATCGCCGGTGGCCGGAGGCCGTGAAGGCGCGGGCCGTCGCAGAGACGCTGGAACCGGGCGCGACCGTGAACGCGGTGGCGACGCGTTACGGGGTGAAGCCGAACCAGCTGTCGGCATGGCGGAGCCTGGCCAAGCAAGGGAGGCTGGTCCTGCCCGCCGCCGAGATGGCCGACGAACCGGTATCTTTCGCGCCGCTGGTGTTGTGCGAGCCGGACCCTCCGCAGGCACCGGAACCTTCACCACATTCGGATGACAAGCTGCGGCTGATCTTCGGGGACGTGGCGATCGAGCTCGCCGCCGAGACCCCGGCGGCGCGGATTGCCGAGCTCGTGCATGCGCTCAGGGCGTCCTCGTGATGATGCCGTCCCACACCGTCCGTATCCTGGTGGCGACGCAGCCGGTCGACTTCAGGAAAGGGCATGACGGGCTCGCAGCGCTGGTGCAATCGGTGCTGAAGGAGGACCCGTTCACCGGCACCGTGTTTTTGTTCCGGGCGAAGCGCGCTGACAGGCTGAAGATCCTGTTCTGGGACGGCAGCGGGTTGGTGATGGCCTACAAGCGGCTGGAGGAGACCACCTTCACCTGGCCGGCGGTTCGGGACGGCGTGATGACGTTGAACCGGGCGCAGTTCGAGGCCCTGTTTGCCGGTCTCGACTGGCGCAAGGTGAAGGCCTTGGAGACCCGCCGTCCGGCTGCGGCAGAATGAATCAGGCGCGGGAAAGGGCGCGCATCTGACATCGCTTTGGGCTACCTTTCCGCCATGCCTGATGCCGCCATCATCGACCTGTCCGCCATTCCCGAGGCGCAGCGCGAAGCGGTCGCCGCAGTTCTGCGCGAGCGGGATGTTCTGAAGGAGGCCAACAAGCGCCTTGAGCATCTGGTCGCCGAACTCAACCAGGTCGTTCATGGCAAACGGTCGGAGAAGCTCAGCGAGGATGATCGACAGCTGGCTTTCGAAGACTTGGAAACGGCGATCGGCGAGGTCGAAGAGAAGCGGGACGTTCAGGTTCCCTCCGAGAGCCGGCCCCGGCGTGCGACCCGGCGCAATCGAGGCAACCTGCCCAAGGACCTGCCACGCATCGAGCGGGTGATCGAGCCGAACAGCCTATTGTGCCCCTGCGGTTGCGGGGAGATGCACAAGATCGGCGAGGATCGCACCGAGCGGCTGGACATCGTGCCTGCAAAGTTGCGGGTGATCGTCACGGTTCGTCCCAAATACGCATGTCGCAGCTGCACGGACGGCGTGACCCAGGCGCCGGCCCCGGCGCATCTCATCGAGGGTGGCCTGCCGACCGAAGGCGCCATCGCGCATGTGCTGGTCGGCAAATACGCGGACCACTTGCCGTTGTATCGACAGAGCCGGATCCTTGCCCGATCGGGCATCGAGATCCACCGCAGCACGCTGGCCGACTGGGTCGGCACCGCCGCCTTCCATCTCGGCCCGGTAGTCGACCGGCTGGCCGAGCATCTGAAGGCGTCGACCAAGCTGTTCATGGACGAGACCACGGCCCCCGTTTTGGACCCGGGGCGCGGCAGAACCAAGACAGGATACCTCTGGGCGCTCGCCCGTGACGACCGGGGTTGGGGCGGAGATGATCCTCCGGGTGTGGTCTTCTTCTACGCACCCGGTCGTGCCGGGGAAAACGCGGAGACGATCTTACGGGGCTTCGACGGAACCCTACAAATCGACGGTTACCAGGGCTACAACCGCCTCACGCGCCTCTCCCGGAGGGGCGGTGATCCGGTGCGGGTTGCTCATTGCTGGGCCCATGCGCGGCGCAAGCTGAAGGAGGTGTTCGACCGTGACGGCTCCGAGATCGCCGCCGAGGGGCTGCGCCGGATCGCCGAGTTCTACAAGGTCGAAGCCGACATCCGCGGCGCGTCACCGGGCCAACGGCTCTCAGCCCGTCAGGCGCGCACGGCGCCCCTCGTGACCGAGTTCGGTGAATGGCTACAAAAACAGCGCCTGCGCGTCTCCGCCAAGTCACGCTTGGGAGAGAAGCTCGCCTACATCCACCGACACTGGGATGGGTTGCAGACCTTCCTTCAAGATGGGCGGGTCGAGATCGACTCCAACAGCGTCGAGAACCTGATCCGGCCGATCGCTCTGAACAGGAAGAACGCATTGTTCGCCGGGCATGACGAAGGCGGGTGCGCCTGGGGTCGTATCGCGTCGCTCATCGAGACCGCAAAGATCAACGGCGTCGAGCCCTTCGCTTATCTCAAGGCTATCCTCGAAGCCATCGCCGCCGGCCATCCGCAAGGCCAAATCGACGATCTCTTGCCCTGGAACTTCAAGCCGTCAAGCTGATCCCGGGTGGGGCGCAGACGCCGCTTACTAATCACGTGCTGAAATAGTGAAGAAAATGCGACAGTGGTTCCTGCCCGGTCCGATGGAAGAGGAGCCGCATTTTCTGCCGCCCGGACCTAGGGCCGAAGTGCGTGAGACCGCTGTTCTCGACGATTGGCGACATGCCGAGGCGGGCCATGCTGCCCGCCTTGCCCGTGTGGCCGGCCGGATCGGGGCGTTAGACGACCGTCTGAAGCGTGGCCCGGAAGGCTGGCGGCACAGGCTTGCGTTGATCGAGGCGGCAGACCTCAGCTGGTTTGCAGGCGACCGAATTGGCCCGGATCGGCTGGCGCTCTGGATATCCATGCGCTTGTCCGGCGTGCAGGACGACACCGCAGCGCTTGCGCGTGTCGGATGGGCGGTGCGGCGTCTTACAGGCGGTCCCGGCCCAGAGGTGGACCTGTCCGCCTTCCTCGATCGCCGTGACCCCGAGAACATGGTGGATGAAGCCGAGCCCTTCGCGGATCGCGCGGGCGGGTGGCTTGACCTGATGGCGCAAGCCGCCGACCTGCACCCGATCACGCGTGCCTGCATGGGGTTTCACCTCTGGAGCCTCGCGGGCCTCGGACAGCAGAGCAACCGAATGGAAGCGGCGGTCACGGCGTCGCGCATTGCCGCGCATGAGGGCGAGGGGGCAATATTCGCACCCCTGGCCATGGGTGGGGCGGGGGCGCTGCGCGCCGGCGGCCCCCCGGCTGAACGTTTGGCGCGCTGGCTCGAGAAAATGGAAACGGCCTGCCTGACCGCGATGCGGCACCTCGACGATATCGAGACATGGTCGGCGCTGGCGGAAGCCGAGATGACCCCGCTCTCGGGCAAGACGCCGCCAGCCCTGCGCGGAGTGCTGACCGAATGGCCCCTGGTCTCTGCCCCTATGGCCGAGGCCCTGACCGGAGCCAGCCGCGCTGCTGTCCAGCGCAACCTCGCCTGGATGGAAGCGCGGGATCTGGTCCGCGAGCTAACAGGGCAAGGACGGTTTCGAATGTGGCGCGCCACAAACTGATGGTCGAACCGATCTGTGCGGCGGCCATGTTGCGTCTATCCGCAGCGCAGCTGAAACGGTGAGGAGCGCCGTTTTCCAGAGTCAAAGAGTTCGGCTGATCGGCTGAGACAATTCGGCTTTCGCCGCGTCCCCAACTACCATGAAAGCATTGTCGACTGGGTCGTGACCGGTCTGCGGGTATAAACCGGACAGACCATACAACGCTCCAAGCGACGAACGTGCCGTTGTCGTAACGGCCTGTCTAATGATGTCTTTTTGAAAATCGCCGTCGGATAGAGCAGGGGCAGGACATGAAGCTGCAGAATCTCGAACGCCATCAAGCTTGGATCTATCTCGCTACCATCCTCTCCGGTCTGGTCTTGGGCGCGCTCGCCCCCGGTATCTCGGGGGTGTTCGAGGCGCTGCTGTGGCCGGTGCTGGGGCTTATGCTTTTCACTACCTTCGCTCAGATGCCGCTCGCGCACCTGCCGCGCGCGACGCGCGACCGGCGTTTCATCGGCACCCTGCTGATCGGCAACTTCGTCCTGGTGCCGCTGCTGGTCTGGGGGCTGATCGCGTTCCTGCCTGACGATCCTGCGCTTCGGCTCGGGGTGCTTGTCGTGCTGCTGGTGCCCTGCACCGACTGGTTCATCACATTCACCCATCTCGGTCGCGGCGATGCGGTGCGTGCCGCGACCGCGACACCGATCCTCCTCGCGGTTCAGTTCGCCTGTCTGCCGCTCTTCCTCTGGCTCTTTCTGGGCAACGCATTCCTTGAGCTTCTCGCCGCCGATCGCATTGCCGCCGTCTTTGCGGCGCTTATCCTGCTGCCGCTCACAGCGGCTTTCCTGCTGGAGCGTTGGGCAGAGGCGCGCCCGGAGCGGGCCGCGATAGTAAATCGCCTCGCCTGGCTGCCGGTTCCGCTTCTGGCTGTCGTGGTGTTCCTGATCGCGGCCTCGCAAGTCGACGAGGTACGGGATGCGCTGCCGGTTCTGGCGCAGGTGGCGGGCGTTTACGTCGCCTACCTCGTCGCCGCAGCACTTCTGGGTGCGGCGACCGGGCGGGCGGCCAGATTGCCCACTAGCGGGCGACGAACGGTCATCTTCTCGCTCGGAACCCGCAACTCCTTCGTCGTACTTCCGCTGGTGCTGGCGCTCGGACCGGAGTGGAACGTGGCGGCCGTGGTCATCGTTTTCCAGTCGCTCTTCGAGCTCTTCGGCATGGTCGCCTATCTGTGGATCGTGCCGCGCTATCTGGTCCCCGAACATGCGGCGAACACGCAGGACTCCGCGGGGAACGAATGATCGCAAACAACGGCGCTGGCACCATTGTACGCTTGGCTGACATGCGTGGGCGTCCTCAACTATGGCCCTTCAGGTCACCTCCGTCAGCGCGTCGATCACAGGGCATTCAGGGACATCGTCACCGGTGCATTGCGCTACGGTGGAAGACAGCACGCGTTCGATGCGTTTGAGATCGTCGATCTTGGCGCGGATCGAGGCGAGATGCGAATTTGCCAGACCCTGCACCTCGCCGCAGGTCTGGGCCCCGCCATCGACCAAGGCGAGCAGATCGCGGACTTCGTCGAGCGTGAACCCAAGCTCGCGCGCGCGCATGATGAAGCGCAAGCGCGCGACATGCCGATCATCGTAGACGCGATAGTTTTTGCTGGAGCGCGGCGGCTCGGGCATGACGCCGATGTTCTCGTAGTAGCGAATGGTCTCGAGATTGCAGCCGGTCAGCCTGGCCAGATCTCCGCGCCTGAGGACCTTCACCGATCTGTGATGATTTATCACGTTTAACCCTCTTGAGCCTGTACCTGCTACAGACCCTAGATCGAGATCATCACTGAGGCAGTGATGATTCGAACCATGACTGAAACCACATCCGCCGGCCGGCAGACGGCAATGGACGAAACAGGGGCTGCCGACAAAAAGGAATGGGCGACAACCTGGCTCGGCGCGCTTGGCGCGCTGGCCATGACCTCATGCTGCATCCTGCCGCTGGTGCTGGTCAGCTTCGGCGTTACCGGCGTTTTCATTGCGCAGCTGGGCGTTCTCTACCAGTACAAATGGATCACCTTCGCGCTGAGTGCCGCCTTCATCGGCTATGGATTTTACAAGGCCTACCGTCCGATCCCGGCCAAAGTCTGCGCGGATGGCACCTGCGCGCGTCCCATGAACCGGAAACTCATGCGATCCATTCTTTGGATTGCCACCACCATCGTCACCGTCACGATGATCTTTCCCTATCTCACCCCATACCTTCTGTCCTACTGAAAGGCCGAACCCATGAAGTCACTCCATCTTGCCCTTGCGGTCGTTGGCACCCTCGCGGCTTTCCCCGCCAGCGCCGCCGAACAGCGCATCAATATCGGGGTCGGCGAACTGACATGCCCGACCTGCTCCTACACGGTGGCGGCGGCCATGCGGGGCGTTCCCTCGGTCGAGATCATCGACTTCACGGAAGGAGAGGAATTCGGCACCGGCACCTACATCGTCGCCTTTGATGACGAGGCCGCCGATCAGGACATGATCGTCGAAGCAATCCGCGCCACCGGCTATTCGGCGGACATCGTCGAGTCCGGCGATTTCTGATCGCATTCACCGACCCGCACTCGGAGCTGGAGACAGCATGACAGACATGAACAATAACAATGAACCCACGACCCTTTTGCGGCGCGGCCTCATCGGCAGCGTATTTGCGGCGATCTGTTGCTTCACGCCGTTCCTGGTGCTGATCGTCGCCGGGGTCGGACTTTCTGCCGTTGTTGGTTGGTTCGACTACGCGCTTTTCCCGATGCTCTTCGCCTCGCTGAGTGCGGTTGCATATGCCCTGTGACAGCAAGCGAGCAGACCAGGGCACAGTCCGAAAGCCCTTCTCATCGGCTTGGCGGTTGTTCTTTCGGCTCTGCTGTTCTGGCTGGAGTTCCGCTTTGCTCTGCGGATTTCGGTTGCCGCCGCTTTGGCGGTAGCGGGATATGCGCTCTGGCTCAGAAAATCGGGCAGTTCAGCAGTGAGCCGGATCAAGAGAAACTGGCACAAGGAAAGGAACAGGTATGACCAAGACGTATGACCTCATCGTGATCGGCGGCGGCACCGCTGGAAATGGCGTCGCCCGGATGGCCGCGGATGCAAGCTGGAGCGTCGCCAGCATCGACAGCGAACCCCATGGCGGCACCTGCGCCCTGCGCGGCTGCGACCCCAAGAAAATGCTGGTCGCGGTCACCGAGGGTGTCGAATGGGCCGAAAACATGGAAGGCAAGGGGCTGGAGGCGCAACCTTCGGTCACCTGGCCCGACATGATCGCCTTCAAGCGCAGCTTCACCGACGATATGCCGCCGCGCATCGAAGGCGGAATGGAGAAGGCGGGGATTGACGTCCTGCACGGAGAGGTACGGTTCACCGGCTCCGATACGATCGAGTTGAACGGCAAAACCCTGACGGCGAAGCATTTCCACATCGCCACCGGCGCGCGGCCGATGACGCTGAACATTCCCGGCGAAGAGCATCTGACCACCAGCACCGAGTTTCTTGAACTCCCCGACCGGCCTGACCGCATCGCCTTTGTCGGCGGTGGCTTCATCGCGATGGAATTCGCACATATCGTCAGGCGCGCCGGGTCCAGCGAAGTGACCGTGCTGGAGATGGCGGATCGCCCCCTTGGCAACTTCGACCCCGACCTGGTCGAAATGCTGGTCGAAGGCACCGAGGAACTTGGCATCGACCTGCGCACCAAGGCGAAGGTCACGAAGATCGAGAAACAGGGCGATGAATTCACCGTCACAGTGGAACGCGCCGACGGCACCGAAATCGTGACCTGCGACCTGGTGGTGCATGGCACAGGCCGGGTGCCGAATATCGACGGGCTGAACCTCGAAGCCGCAGGCGTCGAATACTCGCGCCGCGGCATCAATGTGAGTGACGCGATGCGCACCACCAATCCGGCGATCTTCGCCGCGGGCGACTGCGCTGACAGTGGGCCCAAGCTGACCCCGGTGTCCGCCTTCGAAGGGCGTGTGGCAGGCAAGAACCTGCTGGCTGGAGAGGACGAGCGTACCGTGGATTATCCGCCGATCCCGTCGGTAGTCTTCACCCTGCCGATGGTGGCCACCGTGGGCTTGTCGGAAGCGGTGGCCAGGGAACAAGGGCTGAAGTTCGACACCCATTTCGAAAAGACCGGGGACTGGTATTCGTCGCTGCGCGTCGGCGCGAAACATACCGGATTCAAGGTTCTTGTCGAACATGGCAGCGGGCAGATCCTCGGCGCGCATCTGATCGGACCGGGCTCCGAGGAACAGATCAATCTCTTCGCCATGGCCATGGGTGCCGGGCAGACCGCCAACCAGATCAAGGCGATGATCTTCGCCTATCCGAGCTATGCCTCCGACATCGGGTCGATGGTGTAATTTCAGAATTTTGGCCGGGCGACCGTCGCGATGTCCGGTCGCAGGCCAAGGAAGAAGACATGGACCAGACCGTCAAGAAAAAGGATTGCTGCTCATCGAAAGAGGTGAGCGGCGACCAATATGACCTCATCGTCGTGGGAGCCGGCTCGGCCGGCTTCTCTGCCTCGATCACGGCAGCCGAGGCCGGAAAGCGCGTGGCTCTTGTCGGGCACGGCACCATCGGCGGCACCTGTGTGAACGTCGGCTGCGTGCCATCCAAGGCGATGATCCGCGCCGCCGAGGCGGTCCATGGCGGCGCGTCCGCTGCCCGGTTTCCGGGCATCTCGCCTTGTGCCCATGCCGTGGACTGGGGTGGCGTGGTGAAAGGCACCGCCGATCTGGTCGAGGAGATGCGGCAGAAGAAATACATCGACCTGCTGCCCGCCTATGAGAACGTCACCCATATCGAGGAAGGCCCGGCGCGACTGGTCGAGGGTGGCGTCGCTGTCGGAGGCCGGGTGATATCCGCGTCGCGCGTCCTGATTGCCACCGGGTCTCGCCCGCATATACCTGTAATTGACGGGATCGAGGCCGTAGAGGCGTTGGATTCCTGGGGACTGCTGACTCTACCCGACCGGCCCGAAAGCATCCTCGTTCTGGGCGGCGGCTATATCGGCTGCGAGCTGGCGCAAATGGCCTCGAGACTGGGGGTGAAGGTCACGCTAGTGACCCGCTCACGCCTTCTGCCAGGCGCCGAGCCGGAGGTGACCGAGGCGCTGACGGAGGCGCTGAAGGTCGAGGGCATCACGGTCGAGACCGGTCTTGCTTACGTCTCGGTCGCGAAAGCTGCGGGCGGCGTCAGTCTGACTGTCGAACGGGGTGGCAAGACCGAGGATCTGACCGCCGAACGGCTGGTTGTGACCACCGGCCGGATCGCCAATTCCGAGAACCTTGGATTGGAAGAGCTTGGCATCGAGACCAATGCGCGCGGCTCGGTCATGGTCGGCCCCGACATGGCGACCACGCGTGCCGGCGTCTGGGCCGCGGGCGATGTCAGTGACCGTGACCAGTTCGTCTACATGGCGGCCTATGGTGCCAAGGTGGCGATCAATAATGCCCTTGGATTGGAGCAGATGCGCTATGACAACGCGGCGATGCCGTGGGTCGTGTTTACCGACCCGCAAGTGGCCGGCGTCGGCCTTTCGGAGGCCGAGGCCAAGACGGCGGGGTACGACGTCAAGACCAGCGTGATCACGCTCGACAACGTCCCGCGCGCCGCCGCTGCACGCGATACCCGCGGCGTGATCAAGCTGGTGGCCGACGTCAAGACCGACCGCCTGTTGGGCGGTCAGATCGCAGCACCCGAGGGCTCTGAGACCATCCAGACGCTTGCCATGACCCTCAAGTTCGGTATGACCGCAGGGGCGCTCGGCGAAACGATCTTCCCATATCTGACCACGGTTGAAGGACTGAAACTGGCCGCACAAACCTTTGACAAGGATGTAGCAAAGCTCAGCTGCTGCGCGGGGTGAGACCATGGCATCAGGCGATAGATCGGACTTCTTGTCGACGCTTCCCGGGGGGCTGATCGGCTGGGGCTTGCCAATCGCCGCGATGCTCCTGGCGATCGGCGTCCCGCATCCGGTCAAGACCTGGGTCTGGGTCATAGCGCTGATCTGGATGGGAGCAGCTTGTCTTTGGAACGCGCACCGGTGCAAGCGGCGGCATTGCTTCTGGACCGGACCGTTTTTCTTTGTGATGGGGCTGTCCGTATTGGCTTACGGGTACGGTTTCGTGGATCTTGGCGGCCAAGGCTGGAAGTGGCTGGGTGCGGTGATCGGGATTGGCGCGTGGGCTATCGCGGCCATCACGGAGCGCGAGGGCAGGTATCGTTGATAAGCCGTGCGGAACGACGACTTTTGACCGTCGCTGTCGGCGTCGCCTACAATTTTGCAGAACACTCGGTCAATCGACAGGAGAGTGCTGTATCCGCGCGATGGATTATTGGACCCCGGAGCTTGATGCAGGTCATAACCGGACCGTCCGCAACCTGAGAGCATTTCCAATTACCGAAACAGAAGAAAGGCTCATCGCAGCGGCTGCAAACATCGGAGAGATCAATAACCCGAAGAATGGATACAGGATTCCCGCAGCGATCGGAACGCCGGCCGTGTTGTAGATCATCGCGAAGAAGAGGTTCTGCCGGATGTTTCGCATAGTCGCCAGCGAAAGACGCCGCGCGCGGACAAGTCCATTCAAATCGCCCTTCAACAGCGTGAAGCCGGCACTCTCAATGGCCACATCTGCACCGGTTCCCATTGCGATCCCGACGTCCGCCTGTGCCAGGGCAGGCGCGTCATTCACGCCGTCGCCAGCCATCGCGACCTTGCGACCCTCGGCCTGAAGCTCGCGGATGATGCGCGCCTTGTCTTCGGGCAAGACATCGGCCCGGACATCATCGATGCCCAGCCGTGACGCGACGGCACGCGCCGTGCGTTCGTTGTCACCTGTCGCCATGACAATCCGGAAGCCCAGTTCATGCAGCGCCTTCAACGCGGCGGGCGTCGTTTCCTTGACCGGATCGGCGACACTGACAAGGCCCGCCACGGCACCGTCGATGATGACGAACATCACCGTTTCTCCTTCGTCGCGACGGGCGTTAGCAACTTGGCTCGCGGCAGGCGCATCGATTCCAAGCTCACCAAGCATTCGCGCGTTCCCGAGAGCGACGGACTTACCGTCCACGCTTCCCTTGACCCCCATGCCGGTGACCGCCTCGAAGTCATGCGCGCTGGCAAAGTCTATCCCGCGCGCTTCGGCCCCGCGAACAATGGCCTCGGCCAGTGGGTGCTCCGACCCGCGTTCAAGGCTGGCGGCCAGCCGCAGGACCTCTTCCTCGTCATGGCCGTCCTCGGGAAGGACGGCGGCAAGCTCCGGCTTGCCCATGGTCAATGTGCCGGTCTTGTCGACGATCAGGGTGTCTACCTTCTCGAACGCTTCCAGCGCTTCTGCATTCTTGATCAGCACGCCCGCCTGAGCGCCGCGTCCGGTCGCCGTCATGATCGACATCGGTGTCGCGAGCCCGAGCGCACAGGGACAAGCGATGATGAGCACCGCAATGGCGGAAACGAGACCATAGGCGAGGGCAGGGGAGGGACCCCAGATCGACCAGGCAATGAATGAAACGATGGCCACGGCGATCACGGCCGGCACGAAATACCCTGCCACTGCGTCGGCGAGCTTCTGGATGGGCGCGCGCGACCGTTGTGCGGCTGCAACCATCTCGACGATCTGCGCGAGCATCGTGTCCTCGCCGACGCGTTTCGCTTCGATGATTATACTGCCAGTGCCGTTGATCGTGGCGCCGGTAACGGCATCGCCTGTCACCTTTTCGACCGGCACGGGTTCGCCGGTGAGCATCGACTCGTCGACAGAGGACCGCCCGTCGATCACCTCGCCATCCACCGGCACTTTCTCGCCCGGTCGTACCCGGATGTGATCGCCGATCTGGACATCCTCAAGCGCCACTTCCTCCTCACTTCCATCGGCACGGATAATTCGGGCGCTCTTGGCTGCAAGGTCGAGCAGGGCCCGGATGGCGGAGCCGGTTCGCTCACGTGCGCGCAGCTCCAGGATTTGGCCGAGCAGGACCAGCACGACAATCACTGCCCCTGCCTCGAAATAGATGCCGACATTGCCCTGGTCGTCGCGGAAGCCTGCGGGGAAAAGGCCTGGTGCGATCACCGCGACGGTGCTGAAGGTCCAGGCCGCGAAGACGCCCATGGCGATCAGGCTGAACATGTTGAGGTTCAGCGTGCGGAAGCTCTTCCAGCCTCGCACGAGGAACGGCCAGCCGGCCCAGAGAATGACCGGCGTCGCCAGGATCAGCTCCAGCAAGTGAGCAAGCCTTTCCCCCGTCCAGTCGCGAATGGGCATGCCAACATAGCCGCCCATCGCGAGCAGCACGACCGGGATGGTCAGCGCCGCGCCAGTCCAGAAGCGGCGGGTGAAATCAACGAGTTCGGGATTCGGGCCTTCGTCACCAGTGGGCACGCCCTTGGGTTCCAAAGCCATCCCGCAGATCGGGCAATCACCCGGTCCGACCTGCTCGATCTCGGGATGCATCGGGCAGGTGAAAATCGTTCCCTCGGGCATCGGCTCCGGCGCCGGCCCTGCACCCAAATACGTCTCGGGCTCGGCGTCGAACTTGTCCTTGCATCGTGACGAGCAGAACAGAAACTCTTCGCCCGCGTGAGTTGATCGGTGTTTGGCCGTCGCGTGATCGACCTTCATCCCGCAGACGGGATCAGTGACTTCGCGTGTTTCTGCTTTTGTAGTGTCCATGTCAGGTCCCTTCGGCAGGTTGCTGACAATTCACTTAATGCTTCTAGTTGCTGGAAGGTCAATAGAAGCCTGCACCCTTTCAAATGTTCGATCCCAGACGCGGCCTCTAACCTTCCAGCGCTGGAAATTGAAACCAAATGCCAATGACTTAGTTGAACCGGTAGCAACTGAAAGAAGGAAGAAGATCATGATGGATGGTGGAATGATGGGTGGCGGCATGATGCTCGGCATGGGAATCGTCTGGCTTCTTGTCATCGTGGTGCTGGTTCTCGCGATCATTGCGCTGGTGAAATACCTGCGCACATAGCGGAAGGCCGGAGCGTCACCATGGCGGATGAAAGCAAGCCGGTCGTCATTGTCACGGGGTCGAGCGGGTATCTCGGGGCCGCGGTGGTGCGACGGCTGCACGGGTCCTACCGCGTCGTCGGACTTGATCGGTATTCGCCGCCCCATCCGCCGCATCAGGCCGAGTGCGTCTGCTTCGACATCACCGATCAGGCAAGTATCGACACCGCGCTTGATCGTGTGCGGCTGGCTTACGGCGACAGGATTGCCGCCTGCATTCACCTTGCGGGCTATTTCCATCTCAGCGGCGAGGATGATCCGGCGTATGATGCCGTGACGGTCGAAGGCTCAAAACGGCTGATGAAGGGTCTTCAGGGGTTTGAGCTTGAACAGTTCGTCTTCGCTTCCACCATGCTTGCCCATGCGCCGACCGAGCCGGGGGAGCCGATAGACGAGGATCATCCTCTCGATCCCAGGTTTCCTTACCGCGCATCGAAGGTGCGCACGGAGAAGGTACTGCGCGAGGTAAGGGGCGACGAGAAACTCGTGCTGATGCGCCCCGCCGGTATCTACGATGACAACGGGCAGTCGACTTTTCTGACCCACCAGATCGCCCGCATTCACGAACGACGATTCAGCGGCAAGGTTTATCCTGGCGATCTGTCGCGCGGGCAGGCGTTCCTGCATCTCGACGATTTTCTCGACGCGGTGGAACGTATCGTTGATCGGCGCGTCAAGCTGCCGGACGTTTTTCCGGTGCTACTGGGCGAGGCCGACCCGATACCCTTCGGCGAGTTGCAGCGCCTGATCGGGCGCGAGCTGCATGGAGAGGACTGGATCACCTGGAACGTGCCGCCCCAACTGGCCAAGTTCGGCGCCTGGACGGAAAACAAGATATTTGGTGAGGATGCCTTCATTCGGTCCTGGATGGTCGATATTTCGAGCGATCATTATGAGCTCGATCTGTCAGCAGCGAAGAAGCATTTGGCTTGGACGCCTCAGCACAGCCTGCGCGAGGACATGCCGGGCATTCTTCAGCGCCTGAAGGACGATCCCTTCGAATGGTACGAAGCGAACGGGTTGAACGCCGCCCGCGTTTCGGCGTCCAAGGTTGAGAACGCCGTGGCTGAAGAGGCTGCCGAGAAGGCACCGACCGAGGCCGAAGCGAACGCGAACAGGCGCGAGCACGATCAACACATGCGGCAGATGCATTTCTCGATGCTCTGGGTGCATTGGCTGGTCATGGCGCTCGGCCTGTGGCTGGCTACCGCGCCATCGGTTTTCGGCACCTTCGATCAGACCGAATTCAGCGCGGCGGTCCAGCGCGTGACGGAGGATCGTGGGCTGTGGTCCGCCGCTACACGCAGTTGGCTGACCGCGTGGAACAATGTCTTCACCGGACTTGCCATCATGGTCTTTGCCGCCCTGTCGCTTCGCCCCGGCAACGGCTGGGCGCAATGGGCGAATGCCGCGCTCGGCGTCTGGTTGCTTGCCGCGCCCTTGGTATTTTGGACGCCCGATGCGGCCGTCTATGCCAATGACACGCTGATCGGCGCGCTGGTGGTCGCACTGACCATCCTGATCCCGATGATGCCGGGCATGTCGCGCGAGGGGATGATGGACGATACCGACATTCCGCCCGGCTGGAGCTACTGCCCCTCCACCTACGTCCAGCGCCTGCCGATCATCGCGCTCGGTGTCGTGGGCTTCATCCTGTCGCGCGTCCTGTCGGCCTATCAGCTCGGCCATGTAGACGGCGTGTGGGAGCCGTTCTTTTCCTCGCCCTCGGCGCTGAATGGCACCGAATACATCATCACCTCCGATGTCTCAAAGGCCTGGCCCATTGCCGACGGTGGCCTTGGCGCGATGAGTTACATGTTCGAAATCATGATGGGCGTGATGGGCAGCCGCTTGCGCTGGCGCACAATGCCCTGGATGGTCGCACTTTTCGGGATCGTTGTCGGGCCGCTTGGCGTGATCAGCATCTATTTCATCATCATTCAGCCGATTGCCATTGGCACCTATTGCACGATCTGCCTGATGGCGGCGCTGGCCATGCTGATCATGATCCCGTTCTCACTCGATGAAATCGTCGCGATGGTGCAGTTCATGGTCTGGAATATGCGCCGGGGCAGACCGTTCTGGCGCGCGTTCTTCAGAGGCGATGCTCTGCCCGGTGGCACAACGGGGGGCGAAATGAGCTTCGACGCGCGACCTATGCAGATCTTTCGACAAAGCGCACGTGGGGTTACCGTCCCATGGACACTCGGGCTGAGTGCAGCGATTGGCGCCTTCCTGATGTTGTCGCGCGCGATTTTCGGTAACGAAGCGGCAATGGCGAACAGCGATCACCTGCTGGGCGCACTGGTTCTGACCACAGCGGTCATCGCCTGGGCCGAGGTCGCGCGGCCATTGAGGTTCCTTAACATCCTCTTCGGCCTCTGGCTGGTCATCGCGCCCTGGCTTCTGGGCGGAGGCACGGTGGCAGGCAGCCTTGTCGGTATCCTCGCCGGGATCGCTCTCATCGCGCTCAGCCTGCCGCGTGGGAAGCGCAGCGAGGAACACTATGGGAGTTGGGACAGATTCATTTTTTGAAAGGGCGTCAGAAAATGATTGCCAAGCGCCCTTGACCTTCCAGTAGGTGGAAGGACTATCTGGTGTTTCAAGGAGAGGATTGCCAGCCATGAACATCGGAAATGTTTCGGAACAGAGCGGATTGCCGGCGAAAACGATCCGGTATTACGAGGATATCGGACTCGTGCAACCGTCGCGGCGTGAAAACGGGTACCGCGATTTCACTGTTCAGGATCTGCACAAGCTGACGTTTCTCGGCCGGGCGCGATCGTTGGGTTTCAGCATTGAGGAGTGTCGCACATTATTGTCGCTGTACGAGGATCACGAGCGGTCCAGCGCCGACGTCAAGGCGATCGCCCAAAGCCACCTCGCGCGGGTGGACCAAAAAATCGAGGAGTTGCAGGCGCTGAGCGCAACGCTTGGTGATCTCGTTGTTCGGTGTCATGGCGATGATCGTCCTGACTGCCCGATAATGGATGACCTGACAGATTCCGACCTCGCGGAGACACGAAACTATCCTACTGGCACAACCCTCGGAACACTGGTAAATTAACCGCATGCACTTTGTCGCCCGCCTCATCATGATAACTGTCCTTGCCGCCTTCGCGGTAAGCTCGGTTGCGCATGCGGCCGGTTCGGCCAGGATGGCATCTGAAATGATCGCAGCCGGAGCTGAAATGGCAGGTGCTGGCTGCGAGGCATGTGATGACGATACGGCGGGAACCTTGGGCGTCGCATGCGATTTTGTGTGCAACTCGGCGACCGCCGTCGCGCTGGTGGGAGCCTCGGCGGAATTTGGTTCAATTGCAGTTTCGAGCGCTCATGGACTGCCGATCGCGCGGGATTTTCGCGGTCTGAGCAGTCCGCCTGCCAAACAGCCTCCAAGATTCCTTCTCTGATCTGACACGCGCCGCGGTTTCGCGGTCGCAGTGTCATGCCGTGACAGTGGAGCCATGCCGCTCCGTGTTGCGGGTATTCCAAACCGCAGTTGCCGCTTTGGCTCCGGCGGAGGACCCCATTATTATCAGAGAGCCCCTGTCCGATGTCTTTGAAGTGCAAACCTAACGTCACGCGCCGCGCCTTTGTCGCGTCGTCGCTCGCGGGTGTGATGTCCACCACCCTGCCTTTTCCGGGGATGGCGGAAGCCGCGATCCGCAAATTCTCGCTCCGGGCCACTCCGGGAAGGACACGGCTTGTTCCTGAGCCACATCCCGACACCGCGGCCTGGTGCTACAACGGTAAGGTTCCGGGCCCGGAGATCCGCCTTCGGCAAGGTGATCGCCTTCAGGTCGAGGTTATCAACGACCTTGCGGAGGAAACCACCGTGCATTGGCATGGTATCCGGCTTCCCAACGCAATGGACGGGGTGCCGCATCTGACACAGGCTCCGATCGCTCCGGGCGACAGGTTCGTTTACGAATTCAATGCAGTCGATGCCGGAACCTTCTGGTATCACCCGCACCAGCGCAGCTTCGAGCAGGTCGGGCGCGGTCTCTACGGTCCCCTTATCGTCGAGGAGGCCAATCCCCCTCGTGTCGACCGCGAAGTTACCTGGGTGCTGGACGACTGGCGACTGACCGACGACGCATCGATTTCTGACGATTTCGGCAATGCCCATGACGTGAGTCACGCGGGCCGCCTCGGCAACACCGTGACGATCAACGGTCTTGTGCCGGAGACATTCGAGGTGGCATCAGGGGAGCGGATCCGCCTCCGCCTGATCAACGCCGCGAATGCCCGGATCTTCGCGCTCGATTTCGGGGACCATACACCGCGCATCATCGCGCTCGACGGCCAACCCGTCACGCCACATGACCCGCCGGGCGGTCTTGTCGTTCTTGGACCCGCAATGCGCGCCGACGTAATCCTGGATTGCATCGGTGTGCCCGGCGCGCAATCCCAGCTTGTCGACCGTGCCTATCGCGGGAACGATTTTCGAGTCCTCGATTTCACCTACGCTGATACCGCCCTGCGCGAGGCTACACCGGACTGGCCGATCACACTGCCAGTCAACCCTATTCCCGAACCAGACCTGAGTTCTGCGCAGCGTCATGAGGTGACGTTCACCGGCGGGATGATGGGCATGATGGTGGAGCGGGAGATGGGCCTGGAGCCGCGTGGAGGCATGATGGGCGGCGGGATGATGGGCATGATGCATGACGGACGCGGCATCTGGTTCGTCAACGGAAAAGCCGCCGAGGGGCATGTGCTCGACCCGTTCCTGACGCTTAAACGCGACGCAAGTCACATTCTGGAAATGACCAACGCGACCGCTTTTGATCACCCGATTCATCTGCACGGCCACTCATTCCGCGTAATCAGCCGAAACGGTGCGCCGACGCCGCATCGGGAATGGCAGGACACGGTGCTCATGGCGCCCCGCGAACGGGTCGAGATCGCCTTCGTCGCCGACAACCTCGGCGACTGGATGTTCCACTGCCACATTCTCGAACACCAGGCTGCGGGAATGATGGGCGTGATCCGCGTCGCATGAGCTCCGGAGGAGGACAAGATATGACAAACAGTACCTTGATTTTTGAGCCGGACAGAGGCCACTTCCTGGCACTGGGTATGGGTGCAGCCGCAGTGCTCGTATTGCCCGGCGCGGTGCGCGCGGCCGACCGGGCGGCCGATATTCGAACGCTCGCCTTCGACGGCGACACGCTGCTGATCGCAGGCGCAACACTGAGGGCCAGCCTCGACGGCGGTCGCAGCTGGCATGTGAGACCGACACCTTCCCCGGTCTCCTCGATCGCCACGCATCCTGCGCGTCCCGGACGTCTCCTTGCCGGACTGGCGCGGGGAGGGGTGGCCGTGTCCGGCGATGGCGGATCGTCATGGACTACCCGAAGCGACGGGCTTGCCTCCGGTGAGGTCACGGCGCTGGCTGTGGCCGCCGGAAACCCCGACATGATCTATGCCGCGATCCGCGGCGACGGCCTCTGGAAGAGCGAGGATGCAGGCGCAACCTGGGCCCTGGCCATGGACCGGCCCTGGCTCGACGCGGCCGAGCGCGACCCGCTGACGCTGGTATCGGTCGATCTCGATACCGGAATGGGCGGCATATGGATCTATGCGGGAACCGAGAAGGGCCTGACCCGCGTTCCGGACTGTTTCTGCCGCTGGCAGGACGTTCAGCCGGGCAATGCGATGGACGCTCTGGCGGCGGGCGCACCGCCTGCCGAGGCACCCCTGCCGGCGGACGAACCGGTCCTGTCGCTGGCCAGTGCCCTGACGGCACCGTCTAAGCTTTACGCGGCACTGCCCTCGGGGGTCTGGGCGTCGCAGGACGGCGGCGTGGTCTGGACGCACAAGGCAGAAGGGCAGGGGAGGGCCATCGCGCTTCACCCAAGGGACGAAAATCACGTGGCCGCCATACTCGACGGCGCTCTGAAACTCAGCCGCGATGGCGGCGCAACCTGGATCGCGCTCGCGATCGCATGATGGAGAACCCCATGAACAGAAGAATTTTCCTGGCTTCGCTTGCTGCACTTGGCGTCGGCGGAACCTTCACTTTCACGACGCTGACTTCGGCACAAAGCACCGATGATGCGACCGGTCACGCAAGTACCGATGTGTCAGACGGAACGAAGCAGATCACCATCTGGCGCGACCCGGGCTGCGGCTGCTGTGACACCTACGCCGATTACCTGGAAGAGAACGGTTATACGGTAACACGCATCGACGATCGGGAATTCGACAAGCGCTCGATCGAAGTCGGCGTTCCCGAACAGGGGCTCGGCTGTCATCTGGCCGAGATCGAAGGCTATTTTGTCAGTGGACTGGTGCCCTCGGAGATCCTGGAAAGGCTGGTCGCGGAGAAGCCCGACATCACCGGCATTACTTTGCCGGGCATGCCTGCGAACGCACCGGGCATGGCAAGAGTAAAGACCGGTACGCTCAAGACCTACGCCTTCGGCGAGGGCGGGATCGCCGTTTACTCCGATGAGTAACTGCATGGACATGATGAACGGCCCGATGATGGGTGTGATGATGTTCGGTGGAGGGCTATTGCTCCTGCTCGTCGCTGCGGTTCTGGTGCTCAGCCTCGTCGCACTCGTGAAATACCTCAGGAGTGCGACATGAGGCGGGCCGCAACAATCGGTGCCGCCATCGTCGCACTATCCGCGATCGGCTTTGCCGTCCTCGCGCAGTCGGAAAGTGACGAAGCTTCTGTGGATGGGCTGTCCTTCCTCGGTGAACCCGTGACTACTGCGGACATCGCAGCCGGCGAGACGCTCTACGCGGAGAATTGCGCGTCCTGTCATGGTGCCGAACTGGAAGGGCAGCCCGATTGGCGGCGGCGTCTAGACAATGGGCGCATGCCCGCTCCCCCACATGACGAAACCGGCCATACCTGGCACCATTCGGACCGGAACCTCTTTATCGTAACCAAGGGCGGCGTCGGTGCCGTCGTGCCCGGTTATGAAAGCGACATGCCGGCGTTTGAAGGCATCCTGACCGACGACGAGATTGCCGATGTTCTCTCTTACATCAAAAGCACCTGGCCGGATCGACAGCGCGAATTCCAGGCGGAAGTCTCTGTCAACGACAAGGGTGATTTATGAGCGCGGTCGAGGCCAATCGCCGTAAGGGTCGGCTTGTCACCGTGCTGCCAGTTGCGATCTTCGCCCTCATCGGCGCAGGTTTTTATTGGGGCCTGTTCAATGGCAACGACACTCTTCCTTCCCCACTTGTTGGCAAGGCGGTGCCTGAGTTCGACTTGCCGCCGATAGAGGGACGAACCGACGGTCTGTCGACCGCCGACCTCAAAGGGCAGGTGTCTATCGTGAACGTCTGGGCGTCCTGGTGCGTGCCGTGCCGGGTAGAGATGCCGTTGCTGAACGAACTGGCGGCGCAGGGTGAAGTCCCGATCTTCGGCATAAACTACAAGGACCGTCCCGAAGAGGCATTGGGCTTTCTCGATGAGCTTGGTGACCCTTACACCCGCATCGGCGCCGACCGGAACGGGCGCGTGTCCATCGATTGGGGCGTCTACGGCTTGCCCGAGACCTTCGTGATCGATGCCGAGGGCCGGATTGCCTACAAGCATATCGGCCCCTTCAACCGCAACTCTCTGGAGGAAAACATCCTTCCCGTGGTGCGGCGTCTTCAGGAAGGAGCGGGATCATGAAACGACGTGAATTATTGGCTGGCATGGCGGCGCTCGGCGTCGCGGGGCCGGTTCACGCACGCCCCCCGATGCCGCTTCACGACAAGCCGCGACAGATGCTGTCGCCACCTTTCGTCGATGGAAAGGGCCGCGATCTGACGCTGGCGGATTTCCGGGGCAGGGTGGTCCTACTGAACATCTGGGCGACCTGGTGTGTTCCCTGCCGTGAAGAGATGCCAACGCTCGACGCTTTGCAGGAAAAGCTGGGCGGGGACGATTTCCATGTCCTGCCACTGTCCATCGACCGCGCCGGTATGAGGGTCGTTCGAAGCTTCTACGAAGAAATCGGCATCCGCCATCTCGACATGTATCTCGCCGACAGCACACGAGCGATGCTTGCCTTCGGCGCTCTGGGCTTTCCCACCACGATCCTGATCGATCGCGACGGTTTCGAGCGCGGCAGGCTTGTCGGGCCGGCCGAATGGGACAGTCCCGAGGTCATGGCCCAGATTCAGAATCTCATCAACGAAAGGAGTGAATAACCAATGTCTGAAACTTCATCTCACACTGAGAATCCGGTGGCACGCCCATGGCGGCCGCAATTTGGACAGCGCAGCCTGATTCTCGCGTCAATGACGATCATCGGCGCCGGGCTTTACCTGAACTGGGGTTGGGTGACGGCCATTGGGGCCGCCCCGCTGATCCTGGCCGTGGCGCCCTGCGCCGTGATGTGCGGGCTTGGCGTCTGCGTGATGTGCAAATCCAAATCATGTGACAACAAGAGCACGGCCGCAGAGCCGGGCCTGCCGAGGGACTGATCCCGAAAACCTCAAGAAACCTTAAGGAGAAACTGATGACACTTATCAAGAAACTGAGCATGGCGACTGCCGTATCCACGCTTTTGGCCACCGGTGTATTCGCCCAGGACAACACCGGTTCGTCTGACCAGATGATGGACGGTGAGACCGGAATGGCCGGCAACATGATGGACGGCGACATGTCCGGCATGGACGGCATGATGCCCATGATGAGGATGATGCAGAAAATGGGCCCGATGATGGAGGCCTGCACCGAGATGATGGAGGCCATGAACAACTCCGAGGATGAAACCACCCCTTCGACCGACAAGGGCTGATCAATCATCGCCGGGGGCCAAGGCCCCCGGCGATTTGACAGGGAAAAATAGATGATACTCAAGACTGCCCTTCGCGTGTTTGCGGTCTTCCTCTGGGCGCTGATTTCCACGTCCACGATTTCGTTGGCCCAGCAATCGACGCCGCTCGATCAGGTTGAGCAAGAGGCCATCAAAGCCTTGATCCTGCAAACCATTCGAGAGAACCCCGAAGTTCTGATGGATACGCTCCTGACTTTCCAGGAAGAGGCTCAGGCACAAGCCCAGGCCGAACAACGGGCTGCGCTTCAGCGCGTGGGTGAACTCCTGCTTGCGGACGCAAACACCGGCGCGATGGGCAATCCTGATGGCGACATCGTGCTTGTCGAATTCTTCGACTACAACTGCCCCTATTGCCGACGCGCGGCCCCGGTCCTTTTCGAATTGATAGAGGAGAACCCGGCCTTGCGCATCATCATGCGGGAATGGCCGATTCTCGGGCCAGACTCTGGACTAGCGGCTCGGGCCTCGCTGGCCGCGATAAAACAGAACGGATTCGTGGCCTTCCACGATGCCCTGATGGCGCAGCCGCGCGCCAATGCTGTCTTTATAAGAAGGGCCGCTGAGCAGGCAGGGCTGGACTACGACCAGTTGCAGGCAGATATGGACGCGCCTGAAGTCGATGCCCATATCGCAAAGTCTCACGATCTCGCACGGCAGCTTGGAATATCTGGCACGCCGACGTTCCTGATCGGGGAGGCGCTTGTTCCTGGATTGTTGGAAAAGGCCGATCTTCAGGCTTTGATTTCGGAGGCCGGAGATGTCGATTGAACCTCGTGATACCCCTCCAAAAGCGCGGCTCCTGAGAACCATATTGTGGGGCACGATAACTGCTGCGCTCGCTGGGCTAGCGATCTTTTGGGCTTTGGATAACTATCTTGGCAACCGATCGAAGGCCGTCCGCTATTCGGGTGAGGCGGATATTCGATCCGAATTTTCACTGATAGATCACACCGGACAAGAGGTGACACAGGCTGACTACGCCGACCGCTGGCAGCTTGTTTTCTTCGGTTTCACCAACTGCCCCGATGTTTGCCCGACGACACTGGCATATATGGCCAGCGTGCTGGACCTGCTCGGCAAAGATGCGGACCAAGTGGCGCCGATCTTCATCACGGTCGATCCGGAACGCGACACAGTGCCGGTCATGGCGGAATATGTATCAGTCTTTCATCCGAGCCTGATCGGCCTGACCGGAACCGAAGCGCAGGTTGCCGAGGCCACCAGAAATTTCCGCACATGGTACAAGCGGACCGAGGACGACAGCGCGCCGGACGATTATTTCATGGCGCATGCCGGGCACATATACCTCATGTGGCCCGGTGGCGAATTTGAGGCGGTCTATCAGGAAGGCGGCCAACCGCCCGAGGCGCTGGCGCAGGAAATCCGCAAAAAACTATAAACAATGGAACTTACCAAATGAAAATTACGATACTTGCAATTGCGCTAACTCTCTGGCCGTTCTTCGCTTCGGCCAATGTAACGATATCAGACGGTTGGGCCCGCGCGAGCATCCTCGCCTCCCGTCCGGCTGCGGCCTATCTCACGCTCACGAGCGACCAGAGTGATCAACTGGTCGCAATCACGACGCCAGTCGCTGGGAACGTCACCATTCACGCCGTCGAGACCGGCGACGATGGCGTTAGCCGAATGGTCAAGATCGACGCCTTGGATCTGCCCTCAGGAGAACCAGTGACCCTAGCGCCCGGCAGCATGCATCTGATGCTGATGGGCCTGTCGGAAAAACTCGAAGAAGGCACCGACTTGCCGTTGATCCTGACATTCGCATCGGGTGCCCGAATGGAAGTCAACGTCCCGGTTCTCGGGCCGGGCGCAATGGGACCGCAGGAGGAACAGTCATGAAATACATACTCCTGCTGATAGCCCTCGTCGCGGGCCTCCCGGCCTACGCAGATCATCCTGGCGACCGTCTTGACGAGGTGATGGCACAGAAAGAACTTGCTTTCACTGCCGTTGACCTCAACGAACTTCCTGCGTTGGATCTGCTCGGCCCTGACCGAGAACCGTTGGACTTGGAAAGCCTCTCCGATCAGGTCGTCGTTCTTAGTTTCGTCCCGTCCAACTGCGGGTTGCCCTGTGCTGATCAGCAGGCACTTCTTGAAAAGGTGAGGGGCGGAGTGAATGCATCTCCCATGCTGGACATGGTGACATTCCTTGTGGTGACCGACGCCAGTGATCCGGTTCCCGGACCGATTGCCGAGAACGTGGTCATTGCTCGCGCACAAGAGCCGATAGAGAATCTGATCGATCAGTATCGCGCGATCGCGCCAGACGATCCCGAGGCTCCGCTTGTGCATGTTATCGCGCGCGGCAACCGCCATTCCGGGGTCTTTGCGGGTTCCGCTTTCCGGCACATCAACATGATCCTATACGTCAACGGCCTGACAAACGCACATTAATCGAAGAACGGACCCCCGGCATGACAGCGAATACCGAAACCACTGAGATGAACGACACCGGGTGGCTCTCCGTCATCCGCCGATACATTGTTTATACCGCTGTCGGTCATCTGATCTGGGAAATGGCACATATCCCGCTCTACACGATCTGGGTCGAAGGCACCTGGGGAGAGATTGTGTTCGCGGTCGTGCACTGCACCGGCGGAGACCTGTTGATCGCCATGAGCACGCTCTTGCTTGCCTTGTTTCTTGTTGGTGGGCACGCATGGCCGTCGGAACGCGCAGGGCGTGTCCTGCTTTTGGCCGTGGCCATGGGCGTCTCTTACACGATCTTCAGCGAGTGGCTGAACATCGTAATCCGTGCGGCCTGGGCCTATCGCGACATCATGCCGGTGGTCCCCGTCATCGACGCCGGTCTCACGCCGCTGCTGCAATGGATCATCGTTCCGACCCTGGCATATTGGGCTGCCACAAGAGTGCCCTTGCGCAAGCTATTCAGGGGTGAACGTGGTTCATGGTAGATATCTCGCTTCTGGGGCTCACCGCCGCGCTCTTGGCCGGTACGATATCGTTTCTGTCTCCCTGCGTGCTGCCTCTTGTGCCAGGATATGTCTCTTACGTGGCTGGTCGCACAGCCGCTGAAGGCGGGGCGGCTGCGGCCTCGCCGTCGCGCGCGGTCTGGCTGAGCCTGTGTTTTGTCCTCGGCTTCTCCACCATTTTCATGGGGCTTGGCGCATCCGCGACAGCATTGGGTCAGGCCCTTCTTCGGTGGCGGTATGAACTCAACCTCGTTGGGGGCGGCATCATCATTGTCTTCGGGCTTTTCATGATCGGGGCCGCGCGTGTTTCAGTGATGGAACGCGATTTCCGGTTCAATCTCAACATCCCCGGGGGCCAACCCGCTGCGTCCTATGTCCTCGGTCTTGCTTTCGGTTTCGGTTGGACGCCGTGTATCGGCCCGATCCTCGGCGCAATCCTGACAGCCAGTGCGGCGAGCGCCACGATGGGCGAAGGCGTCATGCTGCTTGCCGTCTATTCCGCAGGTCTCGGGATACCGTTTCTGATCGTGGCCGGATTCACCGATCAGATCGCGGACCGCCTCCGGGCCATCGGCCGGGTTGGCCGCCGCCTCCACCAGATTGCAGGCGTCGTGATGATCCTTATGGGCGTGGCGATGATGACTGGACAGTTGAGCGCGCTGTCATACTGGATGCTCGATGCATTTCCGGTTCTTGGACGAATCGGATAACAGCTCATGCGGTTCTACGAAAACCATATCCTTCCTGGCCTCACGCATCTCGCCATGCGTCAGGACCAGCTTCTTCCCTACCGGCACCGCGCGGTTTCAGGTGCGAAGGGACGCGTGCTGGAGATCGGGATCGGCTCGGGCCTGAACCTCGCGCTCTACCCCGACGCCGTGGATCAGATCGTCGGTGTGGACCCGTCGCCGGAACTCCTTCATCGGGCCGCGCAGGCTTCTCAGGGCTTGACGCCGACAACGGAGATGATCGAGGGCGTGGCCGAAGCATTGCCGCTGGAAAATCGCAGCGTTGACTGCGTGATTGCCACCTGGACGCTCTGCAGCGTGTCGGAACCGGAGAAGGTGCTGGCCGAGATCCGGCGCGTTCTCAAGCCGGATGGCGCCTTCCGCTTCGTCGAGCATGGAACAGCGCCCGAACCCGGTGTCCAGCGTTGGCAGCGCTGGCTCACGCCTGCCTGGAAGCATTGTGCCGGAAACTGTCACCTTGACCGCCAGACAGACACTCTGGTCGAGCAGAACGGCTTCCGCATGGAGCGGCTCGACACCGGCTACGCGAAAGGTCCGAAACCCTTTGTTTTCATGTATGAGGGACAGGCTCGCCTCTACTGAGGCAGCATAAAATCAGAACGACTTCGGCTTTCGATTTGCGTCGAATTACTGATGGCAAAGTAACCAATACTCGCCTCGAACTTTAGCAGCGAGTTCCGCGTTAACGATATGTTATGAGCAAGCAGAAGAACGATAGACAAACCAATCTGACCCGCGGCATCCGCGTCGAGATCGCGAGCCTTGTCTACAACCTCATCGAGGTTGTTGTTTCCGTCACAGTGGGACTTCTGACCGGCAGCGCGGCATTGGTGAGTTGGGGCCTCGACAGCACGGTCGAAGCCACCTCAGCCGGGACGCTGATCTGGCGCTTGAAGGGCGAGAAGGACGGTGGCGACAAGCGCACGGTCCTGCATCGCAAGAAGGTCGCGCTCTTTGTGGTCGCCTGTGCTTTCTGGATCGTCGTCGCCGCGATCCTCTACGAGGCGGTGTCCGCCTTCATCTCGCAGGAGGCACCGGGCTTCAACTGGTGGGGGATCGCGATCCTGTTTGTCTCTTTGGTGGTCAATCCGCTGTTGGCCTGGGGCAAGTATCGCTACGGCAAGCGGCTCGATTCACCTGCGCTGAAATACGATGCCAAGGATACCCTGATCTGCGAATACCAGACCGTTGTGGTGTTGGCCGGAATCGGTCTAACGCAATGGATGGGCTGGTGGTGGGCCGATCCGGTCGCGGCGCTTCTGATCGTGCCCTACGTCGCGTGGGAGGCGTTCGAAGCCACCAAGGATGCGCGGTCGGTCGATCCGGACGAGGCCGAAGCTACCGCCGACGCCTGACGTTGCGCATGATGAACCGGTTCTCGGGTAGGGGTGGCAGCTCTCCCGTGCCCAGCTCCAAATCCTGATCCTGCACATCGTATTTGACGTCGTTCACAAGATATCTGCAAAACGCCTTCATCTGGCTGATCGCGATCCACTCGCCCGGACAGCGGTGGTTCGTGTAGTGGTCGCCGCCGCCCTGTGGAACGAAGTCATATTGGTTTTCGGCGCGGCTCCGAAACCGTTCGGGGCGGAACTCAAGCGGCGCATCCCATGAACGCGGATCGGTGTTCGTGCCATAGAGGTCGAGCAAGACCCTGCAACCTTCCGGAAAGCGATACCCTTGCCACTCGAAAGCGCTTACTACCCGTGCCGCCACCGCAGGGAAGAACGGATAGAGGCGGCGAACCTCCTGCACGAAGGGTTCGAGCAGTCCTTCGTCGTTCCGTAGTTTTTCCTGCCATTCCGGATACCGGTGCAAGGCGTGGGCCGTCTGAACAATGAAAACGGACACCGCCACGGTCGGGCGCAAGACGTTCAACAACTCCACGGCGGCGACTTTCGGGGGCAGTATCGCGCCGTCAAGATCACGCCACGTCGCGATGACATGAAGGGCGCTTTCCTGCGTCGGCTGAAGCTCGCCATCGCGGACCTGTTGAATCATCCCCGCTGCCCATTTTTCCAGGCGGTGGCGCGCCAGACGTGCAGCCCAATGTTTCGGGCCGATGGCCCCGGCGTCCTCAAAAAGCGCTGTAAGTTGCGCCGTTCGGGTCGCCACCTCCGCCTCGGGAAGCGGAACCCCACACCAGGCGCAAACGGCTCTCGTGAGCATTTCGCGCACTTTGTCGTAGAAAACGACTTCGTTCCTCGCCTCCCAATCCGGTGCATAATTGTCTAGCATGTGAAGCGACATTCCCTGAAGCGCGGCTATATGCTCGGTCCCCATCAGCGACATGAACATCTTCTTGCGGTGCTGGTGGGCAGCGCCGTCCAATCCCTGAATGCCGCCTTCACCCAACAGGGTCTTCTGTATGCGGCCTGGCATCGAGCCCGCGCGGATCAGCTTATCGTCGGAATAGAATACTTCCGCAGCCGCCGACCCGGTCATGCAGATCGTCTTTTGAAGGAGGATGCGGGTTTCAAACAGATCTGTGTCGAGCGCGCGGCAGGTCTGAGAGATGAATCCATACGGATTTCGCAGCAGGGTGAGTGTGCTGTCAAAGCCCTCTGCGGATGGTATGCTGGACATTCGTTATCCTCCTGTTTGCTTTCCCGTGCTCAGGCCCCGTTCAGCCTTTCTGTTCGCGGTGCGGAAGTGGCCCCGAAAGAGCAGTGCCGCTTCGAAGGAAATCACTGGGTAATCCTCCCCATGGTTAAGGGGCTGCATAAGTAGAATTTTCTCGTAGCGTGAGCTGAGGAGATTCGAATGAGAAAGAGCCGTTTCACCGAGCCGCAGATCATGGCTGTGCTTCGTCAGGCCGAGAGCGGCGTGGCCGTGCCTGAACTTTGCCGGGAGCATGGGATCAGCACAGCGAGCTTTTACAAATGGCGCTCGAAGTATGGCGGCATGGATGCGTCGATGATGAGCCAGATGAAGGTGCTTGAAGACGAGAACCGGCGGCTGAAGCGCATGTTTGCCGACCTGAGCATGCAGGCCGAACTGCTCAAGGAAGCGCTTGGAAAAAAATGACGCGGCCAGCTCAACGCCGGGAGCTGGCCGAGAAGGCTGTGGCGACGAAGGGGGTGAGCATCGCGCTGGCCTGTCGGGCATTTGGCGTCAGCGAGACCTGCTTTCGCTACAGCCCGAAGCGCGATGCCGAGAACGAGTTCATCGCAGACCTTCTTGAAGGGCTGACAAAGGCCCACCGGACCTGGGGCTTTGGGCTATGTTTCCTGCATATGCGCAACGTCCAGGGGCACCCGTGGAATCACAAGCGCATCCATCGGATCTATTGCGCGCTGGAACTGAACCTGCGGATCAAGCCCCGCCGGAGGATCAAGCGCGACAAACCCGATGCGCTCAGTGTCCCAAAGGCCCCGAATACCGTCTGGTCAATGGACTTCATGGCTGATCGCTTGGCCGACGGTCGCCAGTTCCGGCTTCTGAACGTGCTGGACGACTTCAACCGTGAGGGGCTGGGCATTGAGGTCGACTTCTCGCTCCCGGCTGAGCGGGTGGTCCGGGCCCTCAATCAGATCATCGAGTGGCGCGGAAAGCCCCTAGCCATCAGGGTCGACAATGGCCCTGAATACATCAGCTCCACGCTGATGATCTGGGCCGAGAAGCAGGGCATCGTCCTGAACCACATCCAGCCCGGGCAGCCCCAGCAGAACGCGTATGTCGAGCGTTACAACAGGACAGTCCGCAATGAATGGCTGGACCTATACATCTTTGAAACCATCGAGGAGGCGCAGGAGATCGCAACCGACTGGCTATGGACTTACAACAATGAGCGCCCCAACATGGGCATCGGCGGCATCACACCCGCCCAGAAACTGAAGATGGCTGCCTGAAGTCTACTTCTGGGCCCCGTTAAAACGGGGAGGATTACCACTGCATCCGCGCTCAAAACATCTTTCACCGCTGGATTAGCTGCGGCGCATCCACATCCCCAAGGGACATTTCAGGCAACCAAGTGATAAGCTGAGGGAACGAGATCAGGGCTGCGATCAATACGATCTCGATGGCGACAAGCGGTACCGCGCCGCGATAGATATCGGAAAGGTTGATACCCTTAGGTGCCGCCATCTTGGCAAAGAATAGGGCATAGCCGAAGGGAGGCGTCAGAAAAGACGTCTGCAAGGCCAGTGCTATCAGGCCAGCGATCCAGATTTGCGCAAAGTAGGCAGAGCCGACGTGATCTGCGAAGTCGAGTTCCGAAAAGATCGGCATCAACACTGGTACAAAGACCAGCAGCACCTCGATCCAGTCAAAAACAAACCCAAGTATGATGATCACGCCAAGGAGGATCGCCAACAGTTCCCACCGGGTGAGATCGAATGCGGATATCCACTCGAAGATGACGTCCGGTCCACCGACCAGGTGGAAACTAAGCGAGAATACCGATGCGCCCAATACGATGAAGTAGACCATCGACGTCATCGTGCTTGTCTGCACCGTGACAGAGTTCAACGATGAGAAAGACAAGCGCTTTCGCGCCAGCGCGACCAATAGCGCGCCAAAAACCCCTACTCCAGCCGCCTCTGTTAGTGTCGCAAAGCCCAGAATGATGCTGAGCGGAATGGATGCGATGACCGCGACAGACGCGAGTACAAACAAGAGGTCTGACACAAGATTGGTCTTGGGTGTGTCCAGCGGGATTTCGACCGTTTTTCTCAAGGTGACCGCAAAGTAGACCGCGAAGGCCATGACCATCAGAAGCACAGGTACGATGAGGGCCACATACATCAATCCGATGCGCAGATAGAACACGTTCGAGATGAAGAACAGCATCACGGCTGGCGGGAACACGACACCCAATGCTCCAGAAGCTGCGACAGCGCCTCCTGCGGTTCGCGGTGCGTAGCCCGACGCCATCATCGGGGCATAGGCCACCAACGCCACAGTTATGACGGAAGCACCGATCACCCCGGCGGCGGGCGCAAGAACGAGGCCGATCAGCAAAGTCGCAATGGCGTAGCGACCGGGAACGCCTGTCAGAAGACGCCCCAGCAAGCGAAACATGGTTTCGGCAATCCCGCTGGCATTCAGGATCAGGCCAAGAAAAATCAACATTGGAACGCTGGTGAATTGGACTGATTCATTGGTCAGTACACCACGGGCCCTCAGGTAGATCAGCCCCAGATGCTGAAAATCAGTGATCCCCACCCAAACCGCAGCGACAAACCCCAAGAAGCCTGTCCCCGCGAGCACCAGCGCCACCGGAAAGCCACTGAAAACCCCAATCGCCATCACGACAAGCATGGCAACCGTGAGGACCTCATTCACCATTGTGCAGGCCGCTTGCTTGTTCCG
This sequence comes from Marinovum sp. PR37, assembly GCF_028807375.1. Taxonomy (NCBI): domain Bacteria; kingdom Pseudomonadati; phylum Pseudomonadota; class Alphaproteobacteria; order Rhodobacterales; family Roseobacteraceae; genus Marinovum; species Marinovum sp. PR37. The sequence continues at coordinate 65,041 of NZ_JARAML010000023.1, forward strand.
GTGCACCTTGCGCACGTCTCCCTGTCAGAAAGGCGATGTTGCGAAGGGCTACGATCATCCCGGCAAGAGCCAGCAGGATGGGGCCGATGACCCCGGCAATGCGTTGTGCCCACAACTGGGTTTCCGCGTATTTCGTGGTGCGCATCAAACCGTCCCATCCGTAGTAGGTCAGGATGGCGGCGAGCGGCAGAAGGACAAAAAGGCCGCCAATCAGTTCGATCCAAGCAATGCGGCGGGCGGACCAATGTCTGCGAAGAACATCAACGCGCACGTGACCGTCGCGCAGATAGGTATACCCAAAGGTCAAGAAAATTAGGATGAACAGCAGTGACGTGGACAGGTCCGGCAAATAGCTCGACACGCCAAGTTGTAGCTTGCGATCCAGCATCTGAAGCGCGCCATAAGCAGCAATCGAAACAACTGTCAGCCACGCAGTCACGACGCCGATGCCGCGAATGCCACGGTCAATCCAATCCAAAAATCTCAAGCCGAATTCCCTCCCAAAGTTCTTTGCCTGTTAGCTGTTATCCCCCCGTGACATCTCCCTTGCGATTGTCTTGTTCCCGATTTTCCGGCCTGACTTTCGAGGTGCGAAAGCTGTCCCAGAACAGCAATGCTGCCCCACAAAAGATCGCCACGTCAGCCAAGTTGAAGGACGGCCAGTGGTATGACCCGTAATGGAAGTCGAGAAAGTCAGGGACGGCCTGATAGCGCAGACGGTCAAGGATATTGCCAAGCGCGCCTCCGATGATCAGACCGAGCGCCGCACCTGTCAGCCCGTCCGGAGCCTTCCATAGCCAGATCAGCAGCCATGCCACGACCACGGCAGCAAGTGCGACCAGACCCCACCAGGGTACGACCCCGCCGAGCATACCGAAGCTGACCCCATCGTTCAAAACCCGCACGAGGTTGAGAAAGGGCAGAACCTCGACCCCGTTCTCAAGCGCCGGGGAGTTCAGGGCAAGAGCCTTGGTGCCCTGATCAACACCAAACGCGGCGATGGCGCAAAGCCCACCGAGAACGCGGCTGTTCATGCCACCGCCTTCAGATCGGCCCGCGCGTCGCGGATGATCGCCCATGACGAGTGCAGGAACAGTCCGGCGATCCCGAACGCGACGATAAGATCGGGCCAAGCGCTGCCCAGCCAAACCACTAGCCCAGCGGCGATAACGACTGCGGCGTTGCCGATGGCGTCGTTACGCGAGAAAAGCCAGACAGCGCGCATGTTCGCATCGCCCTTGCGGTACCGCAACAACGGCAGCACGGAGATGACATTTATCACAAGAGCAATCAGGCCCAGAATCCCCATCAATGTGGCGTCTGGGGTTGTCGGCTCGAATGCCCTTATGATGGTCGTGCTAAAGACCCCAAGGCCAAGCAGGCCGAGAAAGATGCCCTGGATCAGGGCAGAGCGTGCCCGCCAGAGAAGGCTCCATCCGATGGCAAGAAGCCCCAAGAAAGTGATCGCGCCATCGCCGATGAAATCCAGCGCGTCGGCCTTCACCGCCTGTGACCCGGCAATAAACCCACCAATCATTTCCAGAACGCCGTAACCGACATTTAGAATCACGACGATCCAGAGCGCGCGGCGGTAGCCCGGGTCCTGATGGGCCGCACTTTGCTGAAGGTCCTCGTCGCTCTCGATGCGGTCGAACCCATATCCCGTTGTCTCAACGGCTTTTTCAATCTCCGGCAGGCTTGCTTCAGGGACTTTCAGAGTCATGATATGGGTCGCCGCTGATACTTTCACTGCGTCGGGCGCGACACCCGCAGACTGCGCCGCCCGCTCGATCTGGGCGGCATCCTTGGCGCAATCCATTCCGGAAACCCGGTAACGGACGGGCGACGTATCTGCTGTCGATCCGGTGCTTTCGGTGTTGGCCATCGGTGCAATACTCCTGCTAAAGTGGATCAAGTTCAAACATATCAGCAAGGAGTGATATGATGCAAGTCTTCGCCGACCGCAATGCTGCGGCCGCTGGCATCGAGCGTAGGGCAAAGCTCTTTCGCGGTCTTGCCGACCCGAGCCGACTGGCGATACTGGGCGTGCTGTGTGAAGGACCGTTGGTTGTTCACGAGATCGTCAAACGCACAGGGCTATCGCAGCCCAACGTGTCAAATCATTTGCGATGCCTTCTGGATTGCGGACTTGTCGCCAGCGACCGCGATGGGCGCTTCATTCGCTACCGGATCAGCAGTCCGCGCATAGCAGCTCTTTTAAATGATGTAGACGCCCTGCTTGATGTGGTCGCAGAAGGTGTTGGGGCTTGTGACAATTATCGCGAAGCGTGAACGATAATATCCCAATGCACGTCATCACGACCACTTCCGCGTGAGGCAAAATTTTATATGGGGCTTGCTGCCAAACGTGTTGAAAAGACCCATTATTGAAAGCGCTCAATTTAACTGCTCGGCATAGCGAGTTAAGGATCACAATTGAAGCGAAGATCAAGACGAGGCCCGGCATCGTGGCAGTAGCCTGGTTTCACCCCACAGATCGTGACAGCGCTTAGACTGATAAAGAAACGAACGGGCCCGAAGTATTACCGAGATCGTCTGGCATCAAAATTTCTCTTGAACCTCTAGTAGCTTTAGGAGTTAAGCCACCGACATAGAACGGCACCATGGAGCAAGTTGCCAATAACGCCTCACTCTTTCCCGGGCGAACAACACTGCGTTCGGGGTAAGGTTCGGTTTGCCGTCCAATGCGTGAACGGAGCAATCTATATGCTGACAAGACGACACTTCATCCAGACGACTGCCGCATTGTTCTCGGCGTCTATCTCGAGTCCGCTCCTCGCTGACACCTGGCCCACTGAAGCGGAAAAGGCTGCTTGGGATGCACAGGTTACACCGCCGGGCTATAATCCAGCCACATCAAACCCGTGGGGCCTGCATCCGCGCTTTCTGCCGCAGCGGGTTGTAGCTAAAGATGGTCTTGTGGCCGGTGACATCCATGTCGATGCAGTTGCGCGCTATCTTTACCATATCGAGGAAGGCGGAACGGCGATGCGCTATGGCGTAGCGATTGCTCGTGGCAAACTTTATGAGCCGGGCGTCTACACGATCAAGCGCAAGGTCAGGTGGCCGCATTGGCAGCCAACACAGAACATGATTGACCGCGACCCGGAGCTCTACGCCGATATCGCTGACGGTATGGAACCCGGACCTGAGAACGCGCTCGGGTCACGGGCGCTTTATCTCTATGTCGGGGACCGAGACACCTATCTGCGCATCCACGGTACACCACAGCCGCGAAGCATCGGCGGCCGAGCAAGTTCCGGTTGCGTCCGGATGGTCATGGCGCACATAAACGATCTGTATCCGAATGTGGAGATTGGCTCGACGGCGTTCCTATATTCAGCCGAGGACAGCGTGACTCCGCAGAGTTGACCCAAGCCGCGCCGTCAATCCGACGCTCGAACGCGCCAATCAGGATTGGCGCGCGACGCAGATGGGATTGCCGCCTGTCGATCGCAACGGGACCAAGGTCGTTTCCACCGGCCCACTATGCTCATACCAATAGCAATTATCCTCAGGACGTAGCCGTGCCGTGTTGAGATCCTGGTCGGGTGCAGCGAGGGCTGCGACAGACTCTGGAATACCCCCAATCCTGAATGGATCGTTGTCTTCCTTCGGAGGCACCGCACAGCCAGCCAGGGCCAATGTTGCAACCATGATCACCGCATATTTTTGAAGCATATCTATCTCACTCTTTGGCAGGTCAGCCGCGTCTTCAGACTTAGCGGCGCGTTTCAAGGTTCCGCAGGTCTGTGTCCTTACTTGACCAAATTTTTGTTTTAGCTCTTGAAGCTCTAGTTACTGTAGGGGTTATTTCAATGTGGAATGAACGAATCCCGAGGTCAATCCCATGTCTTCCAATGGCCACCGCCACGACCACAAGCACAGCTCTGACTGCAGTCACGATCATGGTGATGATCACAAACATGCGAGCGGAGTTTCCCACTCTCATGGAGAAGGTGCTGCGTGCTGCGGTGCTGGAGCCAACACGGAATTGGCACAAGCCATCCCCTCGAATGGACGAAATTTTCAAGTCTCCGGTCTGGATTGTGCCGAAGAGGTGGCAATCCTGAATAGGGTGGTCGGTCCAAAAGTCGGCGGGACTGAGCATCTGGCGTTCGATGTCATCAATGGTCGGATGACGATTCTGGATACCGCAGACAGGATTTCGGACAACGAGGTTTCGCAACTGGTCGCGAGTACCGGCATGAGCGCAAAACCGTGGGACGCCGACAATGCAGCAGAGGATCAGGCCGCGCATCTGGCACGTCAGAAGCGCTTTACCTCGTTGAGCGGCGGCTTCTGGGCGGCGGGATTCCTTTTTCACATTGTCGAGACCGGCATGGGCGGCGCGCTCGGGCTCTTTGCGGGGCATGGCGAGGTGCCTATGCCTATGGCGGAAGCAGGGATCTTCGCCGTCGCGATCCTCTTTGGGGTCTGGCTGGTTGCGCCCAAGGCATGGTCTTCGGCGCGGCGACTTTCACCAGACATGAACCTACTGATGGTGGTGGCCGTTGCAGGAGCCATCGGGCTCGGCGAATTCTTCGAGGCCGCGACGGTCGCGTTTTTCTTCTCTTTGTCGCTCTATCTTGAGAGCTGGAGTGTCGGTCGCGCACGCAACGCGGTTTCATCTCTCCTCGACCTCGCGCCGCCTACGGCTCGGGTTCTTTACGACGACGGATCGGAAGCCGACGTTCCGGCCGCTGCCGTGGCAGTCAATGCAAGGTTTATCGTGCGCGGCGGCGACCGGATCCCTCTCGACGGTGAAGTCGTGGACGGGGCAGGGGCCGTCGATCAGGCTCCTATTACCGGCGAAAGCGCACTGGTGCCCAAGGAGCCCGGCGACGAGGTCTATGCCGGCACTATCAACGGCGAGGGCACACTGACGGTGCGGGCGACCAAAGCCGCCTCGGACACGGTGCTGGCGAAAATCATTCGCATGGTGGGCGATGCCCATGCCCGTCGTGCGCCGGTCGAGCAGTGGGTCGCGAAGTTCGCGCGCATCTACACACCCATTGTGATGGCTCTGGCGATCGCCATCGCGCTCGTGCCGCCGCTGCTGCTGGGCGGCGCCTGGGACTACTGGTTCTACAACGCGCTGGTGCTTCTGGTCATTGCCTGCCCCTGTGCGCTGGTCATCTCTACGCCGGTTTCCATCGTCGCAGCGCTCACCGCTTCGGCGCGGGCGGGGGTGCTGATCAAGGGCGGCGCCTATGTCGAAGCACCGGGCCGCACCACGGCACTGGCGATGGACAAGACCGGGACGATCACCATGGGCGAGCCCGAGGTGGCGGCCGTTCACCCACTGGGCGGCGCCTCCGCACGCGATCTCATGACGCTGGCAGCAAGTCTGGAGGCGCGGTCGTCGCACCCGCTGGCACGCGCCATCCTCTCGCGCGCCGAAGCCGATGGTGTTTCCGTGTCTGCCGCAGAGGACACCCGCACCGTGCCCGGGCGCGGTCTGGAAGGACGCGCCGATGGGTGCGCGATCTGGCTCGGCTCGGATCGGTTCGCCGAAGAGAAGGGGTTCGGCAATTCAATTCCTGCGGATCTGCGGGACCGGATCGAAGGGGCAGGGAGCACCCTCGTTGCCGTGGGTGACGAGACCGGCGTGACCGGCGTACTGGAGCTTCGCGACCGCATCCGCCCCGACGCAAAGGGGATCGTTGCGCGCCTGCACGCGCAGGGTGTGAAGACAATCGTGATGCTGACGGGCGACAATGAACGCACCGCACGTGCGGTGGCGGCCGAGGTCGGCATTGACGAGGTGCGTGCCGAGCTCTTGCCAGAAGACAAGGTGACGGCCATCGAGGAACTGGTGGCAACCCACGACATGGTGGCGATGATCGGTGACGGCGTGAACGACGCACCGGCGATGGCGCGGGCGCATTATGCCATCGCCATGGGGGCTGTCGGTTCGGACGCGGCGATCGAGACGGCCGATATCGCGCTGATGACCGACGATCTGGCTCGAGTGCCGTGGCTGATTGCTCACTCTCGCCGGACAATGACGATTATCCACCAGAATATCGGTATATCGCTGGCAACCAAGGCGCTGTTCGTCGGGCTGACCGCGTTCGGGATGGCCTCGATGTGGGGCGCCATCGCTGCGGATGTAGGCGTATCCCTGTTGGTGGTCGCCAATGCGCTGCGGCTTTTGAACGGGCATCGGATCAAGGACGGGCCTTCGGGCGGTGAACCGGTGGGCGAGCAGATGGCGAAGGGAGCACTGGCGCACGGTCATTGATCCGACGTCTTCGTTAGAGTAACCTCTGGCACCAACAGACCTCGCAAAAAGGGGCGTCGAGCAGTGACAAACACCAGATTTCCACGGCGCGCCTTTTTGATGGGCGGATTTGCCGCCTTCCTGTCAGGCTGTGCCAGCAAGTTCCGGTCGTACAACGGACCCGAAGTGGCCCGGCTACGCATGTACAAGGCAGAGCGGTTTCTGGTTCTGGACGGGGCGGATGACGTCTTGCGGACCTATCCCATCGGATTAGGCTTCGCGCCCGAAGGTCACAAGCAGTTCGAGGGGGACGGCCGTACGCCGGAGGGTTCCTACGTGATTGATCGGCGCAACCCGGACAGCCTCTTTCACCTGTCAATCGGCATCTCATATCCCAACGCGGCAGACATCGCTTTTGCGCAGGCTCAAGGAAAGTCGCCCGGTGGCGACATTTTCATCCACGGCGGACCGCGCAAGGGGATCGACCCAATGAATGTCCCCGACTGGACGGCAGGCTGCATCGCCGTCACTGACCGCCAGATCGAGGAAATCTATGCCATGGTCAGGGACGGGACACCGATCGACATTTACGCCTAAGGATCAGGTGAAGCGGCGCCGCAGTGCGACGTTGATCGCCTCAATGGCCATGACCATGACGACGACTGCAATCGTGACGCTGGCGGCCTTATCATACTGGAAGGATCTCACGTAGGTCTGGATGTAGAAGCCGATCCCACCCGCGCCGACGATGCCGAGGATCAGCGACTCGCGCAGGTTCAACTCGAACCGGAAAATCGTGTCGCGGGCAATGACTGGGGCCATCTGCGGCCAGATCGCATGCCTGAGCCGCACGTGCGGTCCGGCGCCGGCGCTTTCCAGTGCTGCGATCGGCGCGCGGGACACGCCGTCGATTGCTTCGGCATAGAATTTTGCGAGCATCCCGGTGGCATGAAAGGCGACCGCGATGATGCCGGGCAGCGGCCCGAGCCCGACTGCGCCGACCATAAGCATGGCCACGAGGATCAGCGGCACGGCCCGGATAAAGGCCAGCAGCGCGCGCACAGGGCCGAACACCATGCGCGAGACCATGGTCTCGGAGGCGAGGATGGCCAGAGGGATCGACAGGATCACAGCGCCGAGGGAACCGAGGATCGCTATTCTCAGCGTTTCCGCGCTGCCCTTCCTGATCTCGGCTATCACTGTCGGATCGGGCGGGAACATCCGCCCGAGAAAGTCAGCGATCCGCGGACCGGCCGAAACGAGACGCGACAACTCGACATCGGTCGTGGCGAAGGACCAGAGGATTGCGCCTGCGATCAGGGTGCTGGTCGCGAAGCCGCCGAACCTGCGGTGGCCCATCAGGACACCGCCCGGAGGCCGGAACCGGGCAGCGGCTCTGCCTCCCGGTAGAGAGCCGCCGTCGCCTCGTCCTGCAACTCGGATGTCGGCACATCGAACACGATCCGCCCGTTCCGCATGCCGATGATGCGCTCCGCGAAACGCCGCGCCAGGTCGGGCTGGTGCGAGGAAAACAGCGCCGTTGCGCCGCGCGCTTGCGCCGCCCCGGTCAGCAGCGCCAAGACCTCCCCAGCGCGGGCGGGGTCGAGGTTGCTCACCGGCTCGTCGGCGAGGATCAGCCGTGGCTCCTGCGCGAGACACCGCGCAATGGCCACGCGCTGCCGCTGGCCGCCGCTGAGACTGTCGACCCGGCGTTCGGCGAGATCGGCAATGCCGCAATCGGTGAGGGCTGTGCGCGCAATGTCGAGATCATGTGGCCTTGGCGACCCCAGCAGGGCGCGCAGGGGCGCCATCCGGCCTAGGCGGCCATTGAGCACGTTGCGCAGAACCGTGGAGCGTTCGACCAAGGCGAATTCCTGAAACACGAAACCGGTATCAGGTCGGCTTGCGCGCGGCGGCGGTTGGTCTGGATCGAGCGGCGCACCCAAGACTGAAACGCGCCCGCGCCAGCCGTGGAGCCTGCCATCGAGCAATGCCAGCAGCGTTGTTTTTCCTGCCCCGGACGGGCCGAGCAAAGCGACACTTTCGCCGATCGAAATCGTAAGCGAGACCCGCTCCAGCGCCGGAACACTCCCGCCCGGATGGGCAAAGTTCAGGTCGTCGATCCGGATGGCGGTGGTCATTCCAGGAGCCCATATCGCCGTGCCATGTCGCGCACGCCGTCATAGGCGGCAGGGTCGGCCCTGACATAGCCGTCCGGCCCGTAGAGATAGCGCAGCTTGTCGCGGTTCTCGGGCTCGTTGAGCCGCAGCATCGCGTTGGTGAAGCGGTCTTGCACCTCGGCATCCAACCCGGGTCGCGCGATCACGACATGGCTCGGGATTGGCGGGCTTTCCGCGATCCATGTCACCTGTGCCTGCTGCTGCGGCGTCAGGAGCAGGTCGGCATACTGGCTGGCGCCCGCGGCATCGACCAGACCTTCGGCCATCGCCTGCATGGCCTGCTGATAGCCGCCCGCGAAGAAGACACGACCGAAAAATTCCTCTGCCGTCCCCGGGGTTTCGACCAGACCGACCTCGACGAATTCGGCGAGCGGGTAGAGATAGCCCGATTCCGAGATCGGATCGGCGAATGCGATGTCGCGTCCGCGCAGGTCTGCAAGCGCGCCGATGCCACTGTCGCGCCGCACGAAAATGCGGCCCGTATAACTCGGCGCGTCGCGGTAGACCTCGGACAGCAGCGGCACCGCGCCGATCTCGGACTCGGCCAGAACGAAGGGCAGGGCGCCCATGAAGGAGATATCCGCGTCACCGTTGCGCAGGGCCTCGACCGCCGCCGCATGGTCGATGGTGACGAACCCTTCGACGGGGACGCCGATCTCACTGGCCAGCCAGCCGCTGATGGCCTCTATGTCGCCCAGGAGCTTCTCGGGGTTCTCCTGCGGAATGAAAGCCAGCCGCAACGCAGTGTCCTGGGCGGCCAGCGGGGTTGCGAGCGATACTGCGCCCGCACCGGCCAGCGCCAACATCGTTCTGCGGTTCATATGGATCGCCATCAGAATGCCCTTTCTGCGATTGCGTCGGCTTCGGACTTGAACGCGGTCCAACTGGCTTCGGCGGCCACCCAGTCTTCACCGCGCACGGCGTCACCAACCTCGGCCAGACGTTGGGCCAACGCGTAGACTTCAGACCGCGCAGCCAGGTTCGACATTGTGCTGGCGTCCGCCGAAAGGTCCGCGGCCACGGTGTCGGTCAGCAGCAGGATATGTTCTGCATCCCGCTGCGGCAGCAGCGTATCAAGCGTCGAGGCGAATGTCGTTAGTTCGGAGAATGCCAGCCGGAAGGCGGTGTTCTCGGCGTCGAATGCCTCATAGGGCTCGTCCGCTGCGCCCACGGTCTCCAGATAGGCAGTCAGGTCGGCCCGTTCCGCTCCGGTCAGGCCGAGCGACTTCGATTCGTCGAACCAGTCCACGACAGCGGCCAGGGTCGGCAGCGACCCGTCGTGGAAATAGGGCGCGGTGTAGACGGTGCCGAGCAGCGTGGGTGTATCCATCGCACCGGTGCGGGCGCCATCGTAGGCCGACGCAACCGAGTCGATATCATGGGCCTGCCGGTCCAGGAAGTTCGTGTCCGGGACGTGGCAGCTGGCGCAGGAACGGTCGCCGAGCGCCGCGAAGGGCGTATTGAAGATCGCTTCGCCGCGCTGCGCGGCCTCGGGAGCGGCTTCGGTCAGCTGACCATCCGGTGTCAGCATGGAGTTGGGCAGGAAGTCGAATTCGAGCATGTAGGCGAGCAGAGCATCCAGCATGAAGGGCGTCGGTTCATCGCCGCCGAACTCGTTGACGATGACGTTGCGGGTGAAATCACGCAAGGAGGCGAAGCGGCCATCGCGGCCGTAGGGCCCGGTGAAACGCAGGCCACGGAGGCTGGGGATGTCAATCGGATCATCGCGCCGGTCATTGAAGATCGGATTGAAGAAGGCGCCATCGACATCGATCGCGCCTGGCTGATGGCTCGCACCCGGAATGAAAAGCCGCTGGTTGACGTCCGAGCGGTTGTGACAGGTCGAACAAGCGACCCCGAGGTCCTGCGCCGGATTGCCAAAGATTTGCGCGCTGTCGAACAACATGTCGCCATATGCCACCAAAGGCAGGTCGGTCTCGTCGATGCCCTGCTCCTCGAAATTGAGGACGAGGCGCGGCAGCGGATCCTGATCGAACATGTCAGACCCCGGCGGCAGGCTAGGCGGCACCTCGATGGTGCGGCCACTCAGGACAAAAGTTTCCGGCAGCGCGCTCAGCGTCCGGCGCGGCGTGAAATCGTCAACGAGGTAATTCTCGGCGAGATAGCCGGAGATGACTCCGCGCGCGGCTTCCATGGTTTCGCGATTCGCGGGTGTGTCACCAGTACCAAGAACACCAGCGGAACCTGTGCTGCTGTTGAGTTCCAGCCAGGCGAGGCCGATGCGTCTCGAAGCGTCGGGGTCAGCAGCCGCGATACCGTCCGCGAATGCGCGATAGAGTTCTCGAGCTGTCCGCACGGCCTGCTGTGCACGTGCAGGGTCGTCGGCCATGACTGCCCGGTCCAGTTCCTCGTCGATCCTGCGCGCTATCAGCCGCGTCGCCTCGGCGAAGACCGCCTGGCGGTCCTTGCGAGTTATGGCGTTCAGAAGGGGCGCGGGTCCGATGTCGCTGCTGCCGTTCAGCCATGCCAATGCACCGACAGCGAATTCCGAACCCCGGTAGGGTTCGGCCCAGGCGGTCCCGACGTCATCCCAGGGCAGCGGTTCGAGATTCGCGAGGAAGAGAGTCAACCGGTAGGCCGCCGCCTCTGGAAGCCATGGGGCCTCCTTGGCGGGCGTCGCAGCGACAGGTCCGGACAGGACGAGCGCACTTGCGAGTGCGGCAATGAACGCTCCAAGGAATTTCTGAATCACCGTGGTCTCCCAACTTCAAAGTTAGACACGGCTAATTTATCTACCCTATGCAAACAAGTTGTCAATCCTGCAGTTTCCCTGCAAAGTCCCAAGTATGACAAAGCTGCAATCACAGGAACATGAACCGTTCGAAACTGTCGACAGGGCTCCCGAAGCACAGGCTGAGGGATTCGCGACCGTGCGTCAGGCACATGAGAGCGAAATGGCGGAAGATTACGTTGAACTGATCGCCGAACTGATCGAGTCGCGCGGAGAGGCAAGGCCGGTGGAAATCGCCGAACGGTTTGGAGTGAAGCCGCCGACCGTGACCAAGAACATCTCGCGACTCAAAGCTGCTGGCCTGGTGCGGCGGGAACCTTACCGCGCCATATTCCTCACGGATGCCGGTCGGGAGTTGGCCGAGGCCTGCCGCCGGCGGCACAGGATCGTCGTCGCGTTTCTCCTCAGCCTGGGAATCGACGAAGAGACTGCGGAACGCGATGCGGAGGGGATCGAGCATCACGTCAGCACGACCACGCTGGAGGCCTTCGAACACGCCCTCCTGCAATCTGAGAGCGGCAAGTAGCGCAGCATCAAGTTCTCGCGAAATTCAGCAAAGCAAGACTCAGGAGGCGGCGGCGTCAGCAGTCAAAGGCTGGTGGGTCTGTTCTGATGGTCAACTTTAGTGCAGAAAATCGTTCGTGTCCTCTGAGCTTGGCCAGCCCGAGATAGTGTGCCCAAAATCTCTGACTGCGACGACGGTGCAGCGAAAATGTCGATCGCGGGAAAAGACGTGGGTACAACCTTTGATTTGCTCCTCTGTTCAAAGCGCATAGACAATAGTCACCACCGTCGTCATGACGATGAAGAACATGACCAAGGCGCCTATGGCGAGCGTCCGGCCCATGTCGCGGTTTGGCTTTGCCACTTTCAGACGCAATTCTTCGGCCGTTTCCGGAAACTCGAGCGCCGCGGAGTTCGAGCCTCGCACCAACTCATATCGTGAATTCCAGCGACGCACCTCGGCCGCGTTCCACCCGTTCATGACCAGAATGATCGCGGCGATCATCAGCATCGAGGACGGGACCCAGATCGTATAGCCACCCATGGTTTCGTCGGACAGGGGATCGAGCAACCCGGTTCCCGCCGTTTGGTAGGAGGCATAGAGGCTCACCTCTTTGAGTGTCGTCAAGGAACCCAGAAAAATGTTTGAAACGATCACCGCAAAACCAGAGATCAGCCTTGCGCCGCGCCTCGCGCCCTCAGGGGGATCTCTCGGGTCGAAGAGCATGCCGAAATACCAGATCCCTGCCAGCACCATCGCAAAATGGGCGAACACCTCGATCGCCGCGATGCGCTGCGCAAGTCCGTAAAGCACTGGAATCTGCCAGAGAAAGAGCGACGTGATGAGCGCAGCAGTGGCGGTTACCGGATGTGCCAAGAACCGCAAAGTAATAGATTTTCCAAGAGCGCCGAGGTATCGACGCCACCGTCTGTTCAAACCGGCTTGCAATAATCGCCACGGCTGAGTGACCGCGATGAGTAGTGGTCCTGCAAGGCGGAGGAGAAGGTGCTCCACTTGATGCGCCGAAAAGAGGCTGTGCCCCAACGAAGCCAGAGGCGCATTCGTGGCCGCGAGAATGCAGGTCAAGCCAGCGAAGAACAGGGCTTGCCGCCAAATGGAAACCGTCCCGCGCAGCCGTGTGGATCGCGCGACGCCGCGCATGTAGATCCATGCGGCCAAGCTGACGGAAACAAGGGACACTGGCGAAATCGCGTATCCAAACGGGTCGAAAAGGAGGAAGTAGGCGATCATTGGCTCCTGTCATCTTGTATTGTTGGCCTTTGGACAGATGCCGGTAAAAGTCGGGATGTTCCCACAGCGCCACCCCGGGCCAAGGACAGATCAGTGGACATCGCGAGGTATTTGCCCTGCATCCACATGAGAAAAAGGTTTTCATAGAATCGTGAGAGCGGGTGGCCGGACTGACCGGCGGGCGCGATGAAATAGGATCCGGCTTCTTCCGAAAACGACATGACCGCCTGAAAATTGGTGCCCCCGCTGGGCGCGAAGGGGCGGTCATCGTCAGAAGTAAACAGTGTTGCAATCATTGTGTATGAATCGCCCGAAGATGGGGCTTTGAGAGACAGCAGATCGCTGATGATCCCACTCGATCGGATTGGTGCCCACCCCATATTCAAAGCGTGTGCTTCGCCCCAGACCCAAGCGGACGGATCGGGTCCGTAGCGGTCGACAAGCCAGCCGATGGCATCATCCAAGGCCGCACGAACCTGATCCTGGCAGGTCTCGATGCGGGTGGACGGGCGGATGTCGCACCAGATTGCGCTCCCTCCGCGATCTGAAAGCACCGCAAATAGGACATCGGCATTTGGCCTGGCCCAGACCTTCGTCGCGGATGGAAATTCATCCTGAAGTATCCGTTTTTGCAACGCGCGCGCCCAGGCCCAGAACACGAGTGGCTCCGGTGAAAAGCGATCCATGTCGCCATTCCATTGGGCAAGTTGATCCAGAATATCACCGCGAAGCTCATCTGCGCGGTTCTCTTCTAGAGCGCCTGTGGAACCCACGAACCAAAGCTCTTTTGCCATTATAGGAAGAAGCGCCCGCGCGGCAGCGCTGACCGTGTCGCGCTGCACTGCAATCGCGCCCTCGACCGAGAATATCGGCTGCCGCTCATCAAGAGCAGCCAGACGGGCGCCTCGAAACGATAAATGAGTTTCGACCTCCCTGTCAGGCCAGCGAGCAAGGGTTTCTCGGTCGATCGCAAGAATCTCCAATCCGGCTGGTGCCAGGTTCATGCTTGCGTCCATAGCATCGTTCACATCGGCGGACCGCGCCAGACGGTCAAGCATCATCAGAAAACTGCCGGCCTTCGCAGCGGTGGAACTCACTGGCTCTTTAAGGGTTTTCAGTGACACAGATCGGAACGCCCAAGCGACGCGTTCGCTGCGACCGACGACAATGAAGGGCACACCCGGCATTGTAGCCCCAATCGCGGCTCCAGTCGGGAGTTGAATATCCGCTAGGTACCATTCAGAAGGCAGCGATAAGGGGCCACGTATATCAGCGGCGAGAATTGGTGCTCCGGTAGCTGTTCTGTCGCCAGACAACGCCCAAGCATCGAGGCCGACCTCGGGCGAGGTCACAAACAGCTCGGGCAAAAGAGGTCGATCCGACGGGATCGGTAGATCTGACAAGCCGGACAGGTCACTCTGGCGTCTCTCGGGATGAAGATCGTTCAGAAACGCTTGGGCAAGTCTGAGACTATCGACGGGTCTCCAGGCTGCGATCATTCTCTCATCCGCGATCAACAGATCGGGTGAGCCTCTGCCGCGCCCGCCTTCGGACACCAGACCAAGCCACGCGTTGACACCTGCGGCATATGCGTCGAGCGCTTGGGCTGTCGAAGGGTCGACTTCGATCGTCTGGTCAAGTGGCAACAAGGCTTGCACTGCCCGCCTTGCCCTCAATAACTGGCCAAGCCTGTCCTGCGCGTGAACGAAACCAAGCGCGAAATAGGCGTCCGCAGCGGAGTCTGCAGAAATGTGCGGTATGGCCGCAGCATCTCGCAGAATATCGACTGGACCTTCGATTCCCGCAACTCTGAAGTCCTCGTCATAGTCGGGGACGGAGGCGCGCAAAAGAAAGTAGACGACACCGGATACGGCCAGTCCTGATGCAAAAACCGCCAGGAGCAAGTACAGTAATATGTTGAACAGTCGTCTCAATTCGTTGCCGGTACCAAAGTAATCTCAAGACGTGATGCGCAAGAGGATCACCGAGGCGAAAAAAGCGAGCAGGCCGAAAGCAATACCGAAGCTTGTCGCGTATTGAAGTATATCCAGGCGGTTCCCTTTCCGCCGTTGCGCCAGATAGCCACCCCAGAGCGCCCCTCCGACAAAGCCTGCGAGCACCAGCATCACGATTCCTCCGATTTTGATTTTTCTGAATTGAAACGTCGTCTGACCAATCCGACGGTAAAGGCTAGAGCCCAGACCGCACAGATGAGCGCCAGCGATGTCCAATCACCGAAACGTGCGTAAGGTGTGGGCGCAAGCGCTGTCGGCAGGCTGGCATCTATGACTCCAGTTTGTCCGGTCTCGAGGCGCGCGATGATCTCTCCCTTGGCGTCGATGATCGCGGAAATCCCGGTGTTGGCCGCCCGGACTACAGGAAGCCCTTCTTCGACCGCGCGCATGCGCGCGGAGGCGAGGTGCTGCTCGGGTCCGATGCTGGTCCCGAACCAGGCATCATTTGTGGCGTTGAAAATCCAGTCGGGGCGAAAAAGGTCATCGACTACCTGGCCCGGAAAAATGATTTCGTAACAGATCGCCACCGCGACCAGAGGCGCACCCGGGATCGCCAGCGTGCGTGGCCCTGGTCCTGGCGTGAAATCACCCAAACCTTCGGTCAGCCGCTCGATCGGCAGCCAGCCTCTCAGGGGCACATATTCCCCGAACGGAACAAGATGATGTTTTGCATATCCCGTCAGAATTTCGCCGCTGCCGTCATAGGCTTGAACCGTGTTGAAATATCGGGTTCCCCCATCGCCCTCTACGCGGTCAGGCACGCCTGTCAAAAGGATCCTGCCGTCTGGCAGAACCGTGGATAGCCGCCTACGCGCCAAGGCGTCCTCGTCCAGAAAACCGGGAAAGGCCGTTTCCGGCCACAGCAACAGGTCGAAGCGTCCAGGTTGCGCCGACAAGCCCAAATATTTCTCCAGCGTTCGCTCGCGGCTGCCCGGTGCCCACTTCTCGACTTGCGGCACATTGCCTTGGACGATGCGCAAAGCGCTGTCCGTCGGAGGCACATTCGTCCCTAAACGCAGCGCGCCGCCACCCCAGAGGCCCATCACCACAACGGCGAAGAGCACGAGAACAGGCACGCGTCTGTTTGGTGCCGCCACAATCAACACACCGGGCAACAGCCCTATAAAGACCGTGAGAAAGCTCAGCCCATAGCTTCCGACCCAGGCGGCGGGTTGGCGCAGAGCGGCGTGTTCGACAAGGGCATAAGCGGCAAGGTTCCAGGGAAACCCTGTCAGGACATGACCACGCAGCCATTCTGCGGCAACCCAGCAGGTTGCAAGCAGAAGACCTGCCGTAGTGTCGCCGACAGCACGGCGCTGCATGATGGTGGCAAATAACATCGCCGCAATCGCCGGGAAAATGGCCAGTCCGGCGGACAGTCCCGCGACTGCCGGGATCGCAAGGGCACCGAAACGTTCGGAATCGACGTAAAAGCTCTCGGCGATCCAGGAAACTCCAAACCCGAACTGGCCCATTCCGAAGACCCAGCCGATGAAGAAGGCAGGCGCTGTCGAAACCTGCCGGAGGACGAGAAAGAGTGCTGAGAAGGCGACTGGAACAACGATGAGCCATGAGAATGGTGGAAGGGTTAAAACCGTTAAACCGCCCGCTGCAAAGCTAATCCCTGATCGCAGGGGAATGTAACGGCCACGACCCGTCAGTGGTCGCAAGCCCGCCATCATGTGCCTGTTTTCAACTTGGCGCTCAACCAAGGGGCTATGAGCAGTAGGCCCACGCCACTGACCACGAAAACATCCGCCATGTTGAAGGCGGGCCAATGCGTGGATCCGACATAGAAATCGAGGAAGTCCGTCACACTCCGAAACCGGATGCGGTCGAGGACGTTGCCGAGCGCGCCACCGATAATCGCGCCATAGGCGATAGCCTCAACCGGGTTGGCAGTGCGTACCAACATGACTGTTAACCAGCCGCAGACAGCTAGGGCCAACGCCGTAAGGCTCCACCATGGCGCTCCACCAAGCAGTCCGAACGTCACGCCATCGTTGCGCAGATAGATAAGATTGAAACCGGGAAAGACCGGAATTCCAGCGCTCAAATCTGCCGCGTTGGCGACGACAATTGCTTTTGTCACCTGATCGACAAGAAAAGCAACTCCAGCCGCTATGAAACCTTGGAAATGGGTCAGTTTCATCTCATCCTCCCAGCCATACATCGAGGAACAACATGATCACGAGGCCGGCTGCGAGACCGAGTGTCGCCCTGTTTTGATGGCCTGAACGGTGGGTTTCGGGAATGATTTCGTGGCTGATGACGTAGAGCATCGCCCCGGCGGCGAAGGCGAGCCCCCATGGCAACAGCGGCTGCGAGATGCTGATGATCCCAGCCCCAAGAAGCCCGCCTACCGGCTCGACAAGACCTGTCAGGGCGGCAATCCCCCACGCACGGCGCCTGGAATAACCCTCACCAAGCAATGAGACCGCTACGGCGAGACCCTCGGGAGCGTTTTGCAGCCCGATGCCAATCGCAAGCGGCAAGCCACCAGACAGACCGTCAGCCCCAAACCCGACACCAACGGCGAGTCCTTCGGGGAAATTGTGGATCGTGATCGCAATGATGAAGAGCCAGACGCGGCGCAGCGAAGCAGCGTCTGGGCCTTCCCGCCCCGTCTTGAAATGCTCATGCGGCAGCCATTCGTTCATCAGAGCGACCGCGCCCATGCCAAGCAGGATCGCAACACAAACGATGGCCGCCGGGAGAGCACCGTTGTCGAACTGTCCTTCGGCTGCATCGAGAGCCGGGATGATCAGCGAGAAAAACGAGGCCGCGAGCATGACACCCGCTGCGAAGCCAAGTAGCAGATCGCGTGTAGCCCGGGATGGGATGCGCCCGAAAAGAACGGGGATCGCCCCGACCGCGGTCAGCGATCCGGCGGCCAGGCTTCCAAGAAAGCCAAGGGTAATTGGGGAGAAGGGTTCCAAGCGCTGAGGTCTCGCCGATACGTCAGTCAGCGGCCGAATAACTGCTAAAGATCTCGGTCGATCCATCGCCGCGGATCAGGAAGACCTCATAAGCCTCACGATCGTCTTCCGGTCCCATGCCCGGCGATCCATAGGGCATTCCGGGCACCGCCAACCCCACTGCATCTGGACGCTCATCCAACAAACGCTGAATGTCTGATGCCGGTACATGTCCTTCGATCACGTAGCCGTCGACCAAAGCCGTATGGCAGGAGACCATGCGCTGAGGCACGCCATTGTCGAGTTTGAAGCGCACAAGAGATCCCCCGAACATGTCCTCGCCTGTCGGCGCGAATCCGCTTTCCTCGAGGTGCTTCATCCAGGACAGACAACAGCCGCAGCCGTTTGTCTTCCGGACATCAATCTGGATCGCATCGGCGACAGCTTGCGCCGCGGGGAACAAGGCCAGCGTGACTGCAAGGGCGAGAGCCAGTCGTTTCATGGATTAAAGCCTTTCGGTTGTTGTTTGCATAAATTCGCTGGTGAGCCTCTCGGCCAGTAGCGTGCGTGCCTCAGCCAATCGCTCAAGTGCAGCCGTGTCATCCGCATCCCGCTCGGCCGCCTCTGCCAGTCGGTCGTCTGAGAGAGGATCCGTCGGGCGACCATCGACAAGAACCTCATAATGCAGATTGGGGCCGGTCGCGGTGCCGGTCGCACCGACGCGACCGATCATGTCTCCGGCCATCACGCGCTGCCCTTGTTCGAGTGTGTCCGGCACCTCGCTGAGATGTGCGTATCGTGTCAGGGTGTCGGATCCATGCGCTATCTCCACCACCCGGCCATATCCACCGCGACGTCCGATGAAGCTCACGCGTCCGGGCGCCGTCGCTTTCACCGGCGTACCGCTTGCTGCAGCAAAGTCGACGCCGGTGTGCATGCGCACATTCCCATAGACTGGGTGTGTGCGACGGCCAAAGACGGAACTCAGCCGCGCTCCTTCCACCGGTTGGGCAAAGACACGCAGGACCTCTCCATCAACATAGATCGTCGCTTTGCCGCTGCCGTCATCCGGCCAGACGATCTCGTAGACCGTTTCACCAAGATTCAGTGCGGCAAAGGCAAGTTCGGGCTGACCGATCCTCTCGTTTCCGTCGCGCGCTTCGCGCCAAAGAAGACGCATCGTCTCGCCACCGGAAAGTTCGCGTCGAAAATCCACTGTGCCGCCCAGCATCTGCGCCATGTCGACCGCAAAGCGAGCAGGGATGCCCGCCTTGTCCAATGCCGCGAAGACAGAGCTTTCGATCACTGCCTCGCCCGCGAACGTCACCATTTCAGGGTCTGGCTCCAACACGCGTGTGACAAGTTCCTGACCAAAGACCGTTTCGATCCGCACCCCATCGTCAACTGCCAGTTCCACGCGGCTCGGATTTCCGTCCACCTTTGAGATCACAGTGATCTCATGGCCCGGGCGCAATCGGCGCAGGTCATATTCTGCACCAAGCGCGAGCGCGATTTCGGCACGCGCAGGCGCAGCGATACCCGCGTTCGCCAGGACCGCATCCAGCGTCTCGCCCGACGCGATCTCACGCGACCAGGTTATCAAAGGCGGTTCAATCTCGGGCAAGGCGGTTTCTGCGAAGACGGATTGCAAGAGCGGCAGAGGTCGCATTGGGCTAGCATTGTCGGCGTGAAATGCAGCGGGCGGTGTCACATCGTAGTCGGCGATCTGAGGCATCGAGAGCGGATCGGGAGTCCAGAGGGTGGCTTCAGCAATCGCAGGAGGCACTGGCTCTTTGGAAAGAACGCCAGATATGGCGATGGCGGTCACCGAAAAAGCGCCTGCGACCACAGCGCTCGCCAAAACAATTCTAATATTCATGTTGCCCCCTCTACGTCTTCTGTCAGTGCACGCCGGATCTTCGGCACTGCGAATTCTCTTGGCTCGTGATAGTCAATCATGGTGACGAGTTCACCCTTGGCATCGAACAGGAATACGCTTGCCGTATGGTTCATTGTATAGTCGCCGCCTTCGGTCGGAACGCGCTCATACGAGGCACGAAATGCTTCTACAGCGCGGGAAATCTGGTCTTCCGGTCCCGTCCAGCCGCGAATGGCCGGATGAAAATAGCCGACATATTCGGCCATGGCCTCGGCCGTGTCCCGCTCTGGATCGACTGTGATGAAGACCACGTTCATCCGCGCGGCGTCGTCCCCGAGATCTTCAAGCCAACCTGAGATATCCGATAACGTCGTGGGGCAGACATCCGGGCAGTAGGTGAACCCGAAAAACACCATGGTCGGGCGTCCAATCAGGGTTTCTGGGCCCACTTCATTGCCTTCGTGATCGGTCAGTCGGAAATCCATCGCCGACAGGCGGAGAGGCCTTTTGCCGGCCGGTTTTGGTGCGCCGGGACCGTCTACCCGCCACCAGCCGACCCCGAGCATCAGAGCGACAGCGCCTACACCGGCTGCACCGTATTGGACCACATGCCGACGCTGCATCAGCTCTCCGGCCCGCGCGCGGCGATCCCCAGAATTGGGACCTCGACAGTCACTTCACCACCGTCCGAGAACGTCAGTGTCAGTGGGAAGGTCTCGCCTTCGATCATCGGGTTTTGCAGCTTCATGAGCATGGCGTGCAGTCCGCCCGGTTCCAATGCTACGCTTTGGCCCGGTTCAATCGTGATTTCGTCAGCAGGCGCCATAGAACTGACGCCGTCGGCGTTGGTTTTCGTCTCATGGATCTGGGGCATCACGGCCAGTGGTGTTGTAAGCCCGGTCAGCGTGATCGTGTCTTCACCGGTGTTGCGCACGGTCATATAGGCGGCACCAGGGCGGTTGATCCCGATTGAAGCACGGGACCACGCGTTTTCGACGACCACATCCTCCGAACCGGCAAATGCCGGAGTCGACATGCCCGAGAGCAGTAAGACAAGGGTCAAACCGTTGATGTAAGATAGTTTTGTCATGAAGAATTCTCCTGTATCTGGCCGAGCATCAACTTTGGCTGGCCGCAACTTCCGCCGCCACCAGTCGCCGCAGTTCTGCCTCACCAAACGGGTCCAATGGCTTGGCGTTGACGAAGAACGTGGGCGTTTGTCGAACGCCAACCGCTTCGACATCAGCGCGGTCCTGATTGAGCACGGCCACGACACCGGGGGCCAGCATCTGTGTCCGAGCAGCTTCGACATCCAGACCACCGCTTGCGGCAATCTCAAGGATCAAACCCGGTGCCGGAGTGCCATGGGACGCCCATCGCGGCTGCTCGCGCAGGACCGCTTCCAGCACGGGTTCGAACACATGCTGCATCCGCGCAGCTTCGAGAACACGGATCGCTTCCACCGAAGCGTCCCCGTGAAAGGCAGTGTATCGAATGACGACACGGACCGCATCACCGTGCTCAGTCATGATATCCTTGACCACGGGATAGAAGGCGCGGCAGGCCTCGCAAGCTGGATCGAAAAACTCGACAATCGTGACAGGTGCCGTTTCGGGGCCGAGGATCGGGGAATAGGGCCGGATCAGCACATCGTTCACTTCAGGCGCGACAGGGACTGCCTCTGCAATGGGTTGGGGGCGGGTGGCATACCAGGCCGCGCCGCCAAAACCTGCGGCACCAACAGCCAGAACGGATAGAACGAGACCGCGTCGATTCATGTTTGTTTTTCCTTCAGTGAAATGGCCGACAGCACCCCGATCATCGTGAAGGCGACAAGCGCCATCAGCGGAATCGGAATGCCGAAGACCACCTGGTTGTCGTCGGTACAAGAGGGGCCGGTCGCCTTGCAGGGCTGGATCGCCTCGGGGATCAGCCCGACATAGAGGCCGATGTGATACAACGCCACCGCCGCCCCCCCAAGCGCCAGCGCAACGCCATAGCGCCCCACGCGAGGATCTTGCCACCACAGCCCGAGCCCAAGAACGACAGCCAGGGGGAACATGAAGGCGCGCTGGAACCAGCAAAGGACGCAAGGCGTTTGACCAAGAACCTCGCCAATAAAGAGCACGGCAAGCGATGAGATAAGCGCAATGATCCAAGCAAGAACAAGGGCCGTTTCTCCGGAAAGTCGGGTCATGACGATCAGATCCTCTCTCTCAGATCCGCAAGGATCTCTTCGGCGGGTGTGCCGTAGGGCCAGGAATCGGCGAAGCCCGCCTGCGGATCAAAAAGGAACAGGTGCGATGTGTGCCCCATTGTATAGCCATCCGGCGCGCTGGCCTCGTCTATCCGTTCGAAGTAAATCGGAAAGGTTTCAGCGGTCTCAGCGATCTGATCGGATGTTCCGGTCAGACCGATGATGCCTGCATCAAAGCGCGGCACAAAGTCGGCAAGAGCCATTGGCGTATCGCGTTCGGGATCAATCGAGATGAAGATCGGCTGCACTTTTGCGGCATCCTCGCCAAGTCCATCCATGACCGCCGCCACCTCTGCAAGCGTCGTCGGGCAGACATCTGGGCAATTGGCGAACCCAAAGAACACAAGCATCCAGCGACCCGCAAAGTCCTCTTCGGTGCGGATCATGCCCATATGGTCCGTCAGTTCGAACTGCGCAAGGAAAGGTGGTTCGGTCTCGGCTTGGGAAATATCGGCGCGGTAGTCCGCCCACAGTAACAGCCAGATGAAAACGAGCGCCGCGACGCCCGCCAAAACCCGTAGTACTTTCTGAAGACCTGATAGCCGCA